>DATLKH010000307.1:0-3962 GCA_035538475.1 Candidatus Dormiibacterota bacterium
ACCTTGCCGTCGTCACGTGCCACGGTCGTGCCGCCATGCGCCGGCGAGGTCGGACGGAGGATCAGCGGCGCCACAGCCCTGTCGGATCGGCGGGCGGCTTGAAGCCGGCCGACTGCACCATCTGTGTCGCAACTTTGAAGCCTTCGGCGACCCTGTCCGGCTGGTGGGCGTCGCTCCCGTACTGCACCGCCTGGCCCCCGACCTCGCGCCACCATCGCACCACCGTCAGATCAGGGCAAAGCGTGTGTCCGCGCGTGGTGTTGACCTCGAGCACGCGGCCGCTCTTGGCGGAGGCTTTGAGCACGGCACGGATTTCTTCCTCGAAGTCATTCTCTTTGTAAGGCCTGGAGCCGTTCTTCCAGTACCGCTTCGGGTAGTCGAGATGAGCGATCGACTCAAAGGTCAAATTGCTCTCGACCAGGACGAGGGTCTCGCGGAAGTATTCACGGACGGCTTCTGAAAAGTCGATGTCGGTGCGGTCGCGAAACTGGCTGGCGTCGATCGTGTCGCCGTCGACGCGAATGCAGTGCACGGATCCGTGGACCTGGTCGATTGGACCCGCCGTGAGGAGCTCTGCCGTTTCCGTTGGAAACCAGTGCGGTTCGCCCAGCTCAACCCCGGTTCGGATGTTGAGATTCTTGAACTTGACCCGGCAACGCTCGACCGCGTCGAGATAGCCGCGAACGTCGAGCGGACGCTGCCCCTGGTGCACTTGAACCCAGTCGGCATGCTCGGTGAAGGCGATCGCAGGCAGGCCCAGGTCGAGGGCACGCTGACAGCTTTCCTCCATCGAACCCCGCGCGGCGTCCCACGACCATTCGGTGTGCACGTGCAAGTCCGGGGGGAGAGGCACTGGACAAGGGTACGGGCTCGTCGGGGAGGGCCAACCTTCGGCCGTTCGCAAGATCGGGCTAGAATCGGCCGCCGTGGGGTACGTGGTCGAAGGCTCCGCCTATGTCGGCGGCGTGGCCCTGATCGGGGCTGGGCTTTTCCTGGTTCTGCGGGGCAGCTTTCCCAGCTGGTGGCCGCAGTGGTTTGCCTGGCCGCTGGTCCACTTCACTCCACTCGTCTCGCGCCTGCAGGGGGCAGTCGCGGTCGGACTCGGAGCCTCAATCATGCTCATCGTCTTCACGACCGTGGCACCGGGCGTGCTGGCGGGATGGCTCGTCCTGGTCGCGCTGACGGCTTACCTGATCAGCGCCGTGCTCTTTCTGTTGAGCACGTGGCTCTCGAGACGCCCCGCCACATAAGCAGGCGCTGGTTCGCGGCAGGCGGGAGCGCGATCTTCTTCGCTGTCGCGCCAGGTGTCGTCGCCGGAGTTGTGCCGTGGCTGATAACCGGATGGCGCTTCGCGGCACCTCTTCCTTTTTGGACGCCGTTCCGCGTCGTGGGCGGATTGTTGATTGTGGTCTCGGCCACCGTTCTGGTCATGGCCTTCGGACGCTTCGTCATCGAAGGCATCGGCACGCCGGCACCAATCGCTCCGACCGAGCACCTGGTCGTCGGCGGGCTGTACCGGTACGTGCGCAACCCGATGTATCTGGCGGTGACGGCGGCGATCGTCGGCCAAGCCCTGTTCTTTGGTCAGTTCAGCCTGGTCGTCTACGCGTTCGTCGTCGGACTGCCGATGTTCGCCTTTGCCACGTGGGTCGAGGAACCGATGCTTTTGGAGCGCTTCGGAGCCGAGTACGAGACCTACCGGCGCGCCGTCCCAGGCTGGTGGCCTCGCGCACGACCGTGGAAAGGCGAGCGTTAGCCGAGGAGCTCCATGAGCAGCTTGTTCGCGAGTTTTGGGTTCGCTTGAGGCGCTCGCTTGCGAAGGTCGGCCATCAACGCCTGCATGGCCTGCTTCTTCCCACCCCGAAAGTCGGCCGCGGCCTTGGGGTTGGCGTCGATCACGGCTTCAGCGAGGACGCGCAGCTCCGAGACGTCGCTGACCTGCGCGTACCCGTGCTCCGCAACGATCTCGGCCGGTGTTCGACCCGTCTCGACCGACTCGGCGAGCACCTCGCGACCTTGGTCGCGCGTGATGTTTCCCGCATGCACCAGACTCACCAACTCGGCCAGGTTCGATGGCGAGGGCAGCTTCCCGGTCGGCGCGATCTCGTTGATGATCCAGCCCGCGGTTGGCGCCGCGGGGGCCCCATTTGAGACAGCGCCCTCATAGAGGTCTGCCAGGTCCCGGTCGGCCGCGATCAATGCCGCGTCGCGAGCGCTCAGGTGTGCAGCCAGACGCTGCTGGCGGGCCGCCGGCAATTCCGGCAGCGCCAGGCGCAGCTCATCGATCCACGCCCGATCCAGCTCCAGCGGCGGCAAGTCCGGCTCCGGAAAGTACCGATAGTCCTCCGCAAACTCCTTGGTGCGCTGCGAGAAGGTGCGCTGCTCTGGTTCCGACCAGCCGCGCGTCTCCTGCACCACCGTTCCGCTTGACTCGAGGACCTGAATCTGGCGATCGACCTCATAGAGGATCGCGCGATGCAGGGCGCGGAAGGAGTTGATGTTCTTCAGTTCTGTCTTGACTCCGAACTCTGTCGAGCCGGAGCGTCGTATCGAAATGTTCGGCTCGGCTCGCATCTGCCCTTTCTCCATGTCCGCATCCGACGCGCCGACGGTGCGCAGCAGCGTACGCAGACCGCTCGCATAGTCACGCGCTTGGTCGGCCGATCTGATATCGGGCTCGCTGACGATCTCCATCAGCGGCACACCAGCGCGATTCAAGTCGACGTACGACTCCCAGGCCTTGTGCAGCCGATCGCCTGCGTGGACGAGCTTTCCGGTGTCCTCTTCGAGATGCACCCGCCGGATCCGCACTTTGTGACCGCCAACTTCCAGAAATCCGTTGACACTCATCGGCAGGTCGTACTGGCTGATCTGGTAACCCTTCGGCAGGTCGGGATACATGTAGTTCTTGCGGTCCCATTTCGTGAATCGCGGGATCTCGCAGTTCAAAGCCAGGGCGGTCTTCAGACATTGCTCGACCGCGGCCCGGTTGATCACCGGCAGCACGCCGGGCAGGCCAAGGCAGATCGGGCATGTGTAAGTGTTCGGCGGCGCATTGAGCGGCGCGACGGCGCAGGTGCAAAACATCTTGGTCCGCGTCGCCGGCTGGACGTGGACCTCCATTCCGATGACGACTTCCCAATCAGACAAGCTCCGCGACCTCGGCCTTGTTCTCGCTCAGCTGCTCATAAGCGCGCGCCACGCGGAAGATGATGTTCTCTCCCCACTGCGGTCCAAGAACCTGGAGGCCGACGGGCAGTCCGTCGGACGTGCCGCACGGCACGCTTATGCCCGGCAGTCCTGCCAGATTTCCGCCAAGTGTGAGCACGTCGCACAGATACATGGAAAGCGGATCTTGCGTCTTCGAGCCGATCGGAAACGCAACCGTCGGAGACGTGGCGCTGATGATCGCGTCGCATTTGCCGAATGCGTGGTCGAAGTCGCGCTTGATCAACGTGCGCACTTTCTGCGCCTTCAAGTAGTACGCGTCGTAGTAGCCGCTCGACAGCGCGTACGTGCCGAGCATGATCCGGCGCCTCACCTCGGTCCCAAAACCCTTACGCCGCGTCCGCATGTACAGCTCGGTGATGTTCGGCGCATCAACTTCTGATATGCCGAACCGCACCCCATCGAACCGCGCGAGGTTAGACGAGCACTCGGCCGGCGCGATGATGTAGTAAGCGGCGAGACCGTAATCCGTGTGCGGCAGTGAGACGTCGACGATCTCGGCCCCCGCGTTCTGGAAGATGCTGATCACCGCATCGATCGCCGCTTTCACGCCTGGCTCCATGCCCTGCACGCCGTAGTACTCGCGCGGCACTCCGAGCCGCATTCCCTTGACGTCGCTGTTGTAGTTGTTCAGCACGTCCAGACCCGATCGCTCAGCTGAGGTCGCGTCACGAGGATCGTGGCCGGCCATCAGCGTCAGCGTCAACGCTGCGTCATCCACCCAGCGGGTGAAG
>DATLKH010000308.1:0-6107 GCA_035538475.1 Candidatus Dormiibacterota bacterium
GAGATCGACGAAGACCCGCTTCCGATCCCGCAGCGAGGCCACCCTGACCAGGGTGCGGATAGCTTCGATGTTCCGCCCCGCCTTGCCGATGAACCGGCCGACGTCCTCGTCCGCCAGCTTGACTTTTATCGCCACCGTCCCGCCTCCGCGCTCGAATGCCTCGACGGAAACTTCCTCAGGCTTTTCGGCCAGGGACTTGGCCACGAACTCCACGAGTGCGCGGTAATCGATGCCAGGCCCACTCGGGGACGGCCGGTCGCGCCTGAAACCACCGCCACCGCGGTTGAAGCCACCGCGGTTGAAGCCACCGCGGCGAAAATCACGCCGAGGGGGTCGACTTCTCTGTTCGTCGCTCAAGGATTCCCTCCCGCTTCAACAGGCTTCGCGCAGCTTCGCTCGGCTGAGCGCCCTGCTGCAGCCACTTCATGACTTTGTCTACGTCGATCTTGACCTTCACCGGCTCGACCATCGGGTCGTAGTACCCGAGGTGCTCGATGAACCTGCCGTCACGCGGCGAACGTGCATCCGCCACCACCAGACGGTAAAAGGGATGCTTTTTCGCCCCCATCCGCCTGAGCCTGATCTTTACCAACCCGTACCTCCTTGTCGATACATCTGTGGAATTCCGAACGGTTTGCCCTTGCCTTTTCGATTGACCATTCCGAACTGCTTCGCGAGCTTCTGCATCGCCTCTCGAGACTTGAGCAGCCGGTTCACGTCGGCCGGCTGAACGCCGCTGCCGCGCGCGATCCGTCGCTTGCGCGCGCCGTCGATCAACTCGGGATGCGCCCGCTCCCTGGCCGTCATCGAGAGGATGATCGCCTCCATCCTGCGCATCTCGGCCTCTGGATCTGCGCCTGAACCCGCGATCTGGCCCTTGAGCTGACCGCCCCCGGGAATCATCTCGAGCATGCCCTCGAGAGAGCCCATCGAGCGCACCTGACGGATTTGCGCGAGGAAGTCGTCGAAGCTGAGCTGTCCGGCGCGGAGGCTCTTTTCGACCTGAGCGGCCTTCTCTTGATCGACCGAGCGCTGCGCCTTCTCGATCAGCGAGAGCACATCGCCCATGCCGAGGATCCGCGACGCCATCCGTTCGGCGTGAAAGACCTCGAGGTCTTGCGGTTTTTCGCCCGTGCCGGCGAAACGAATCTGCTGGCCCGTGGCGACGCGCAGTGAGAGCGCCGCGCCGCCGCGTGCGTCTCCGTCGAGCTTGGTCAGGATCACGCCATCGAGTCCGATGTCGCGGGCGAAGGCCTCCCCAACTTTGACCGCTTCCTGGCCGGTCATCGAGTCGGCCACGAGCAGCGTCTCGGTGACCGGCAGACGGCGCTTGAGGTCGCGCAGCTCCTGCATCAGGTCGATGTCCACGTGCAGACGGCCGGCCGTGTCGAGGATCACGAAATCGCAGTTCAACCTGGCCGCTTCCGCTACCACTTCTTCGCCGCGAACGAAGGCGACGTGCTCACGCTCCGCGAGAGCCTTCAACTGTTCGACTGCGGCAGGCCGGCGAAAGTCGAGGCCGGCCACCAGCGGACGGTGCCCTTCGCGCCGCGCCATCGATGCGAGCTTGACCGCGGTCGTCGTCTTCCCGGAGCCCTGGAGTCCGACCAGCATGATCACCGTCGGCGGTTTGGGCGAGTACCGGAGGCCTTCGGAGTTGCCGCCAAGGAGCTCGACGAGCTCGTCGCTCACCGCCTTGACGACGGTCTGCGGCGCGGTCAAGCCGGGCGAGATCTCGGTCCCGGTCAGGCGCGCCCGCACTCGCTCGACGAACTCCTTGACCACTTTGAAGTTGACATCCGCCTCGAGCAGGGCGAGCCGGACTTCGCGCAGTCCGGCATCCAGGTCCTCAGCCCGGAGGACACCGCGGCCCGTGATCTTCTTGAGCGCCGCGGCCAGGCGATCCGAAAGAGCTTCGAACATCAGCCGCCCCCGTCCAGGCGATTGATCCGCAGCCTCAAGTCGTCGAGCTCGCGCTCGAGCGCTCCGATCGCGCGCCGGCGCTTGGCCGACTCGGCGAGCAGGCCCAGACGCTTTTCATAGTCCTGAAGAGCACGTGTCGACCGCCGCAGAATGTCGTGCACCGCGGCCCGTGAGGTGTGCTGATGCGCGGCGATTTCGGCCAGCGACCAGTCGCTCTTCAGATACAGCTCGATCACCTCACGTTGGTGCTCCGTGAGCAGAGCTCCATAGCGCTCGAAAAGCGCCAACGTCCGGCCACGCGCCTGAAGGATGTCAAGGGCCATTCCTTGACAGTCTACCAGGCGATAGAATCGGCCGGATGGGACTCCTCTTGGTTGAGGCTTTCCGGTATCACAAGTGGGCCAACGGGCACCTGTTCTCGGTGTGTGAAGGTTTCACCCAAGAGCAGCTCCAACTGACCGCGCCGGGGACCTACGGCACCATCGCAGCCACTTTCCAGCATCTCGTCGGCGCAGAGCAGGGCTACATCAAGCGTCTGGGTGGAAGGGAGCCCCGCGTGAACCTGCGGATGGACTTCCCGGGCATCGCCACTCTCAAGACGGAGATGGACCGCAGTGACGACGAGTTGATCGAGCTCGCTGCTCGCATCGGACCTGACGACTCGATCAATGCTCAGTTTCAGGACGGTCGGTTTCGAGTCATGTCGGGCGTCATCCTGATTCAAGCCCTGCATCATGGAAACGACCACCGGACGCACATCTGCACGATCCTCGGTCATCACGGTATGACCTATGGCGATATGGACGTTTGGGCATATGGCGACGCGACCGGCGCCATCGTGCCGCTGGCGATGACGTAACGTGCTGACCGCTTTCATCCTGGTCAAGTCGTCGCGCGAGGGGCTCGGCCATCTTGGCCCGGAGCTGGCCGACGTCGAGGGCGTGGCCGAGGTGTACACGGTCACCGGTGATTGGGATTTCGTGGCGATCGTGCGGGTCCGGGAGCACGATGATCTTGCGAAGGTCGTCATACAACATCTCACCAGGCTGCGTGGAATCGAGAAGACGCAGACGATGGTCGCGTTCCAGCAGTTCTCCGCCCACGATCTCGAGGCCATGTTCGGCCTCGGACTCGAGGACAAGACAGGCTGACCGAATCCCCACGAAATCAGAGGCCATGGCCGTGATTTCGCGGAGGCCCCTTACACAGGAGCTCGGAATCGCGTTGCGTGCGGCGCGCGCCGGCGCAGCGGTGCTTGTCGCGACCGGACTTCCAAAGCCTGGCGGAGCGGCTGAGCTGAAAGGCCGTGGCGACTACGTCACCGCGACCGACCACAAATCGGAGGCTGCGATCCTCGAGGTGCTGATGCGAGAGGCACCCGGGATCGCCGTCCTCGCGGAAGAGCGCGGCGGGACGCGCAATCAGACGATGTGGGCGGTCGATCCGCTCGACGGAACGACCAACTTCACGCGCGGCTTTCCAGGCGTCGGCGTTTCAGTGGCCCTGCTCGACGAGGGAATGCCGGTGGTTGGTGTCGTGCTCGCGCCTTTCTTGAATCTCGAGTTCACGGTGGCCCGCGGCGGAGGAGCGTTCCTGAACGGCGACCGACTGCCGCGGCGGCTGAACGTCGATCCAACGAAGGCGGTGGTCGCCACGGGCTTTCCGTTTCGAAACAAGTCGCTGCTGCCGCAGTACCTGCGTATGTTCGGCGGGGCGCTCGAACGATTCGAGGACCTGCGCCGGGCAGGCGCCGCGGCGCTGGATCTGGCCTGGACCGCAGGCGCCACGTTCGATGGATTCTTCGAGCTCAACCTGAACACCTGGGACGTCGCCGCAGGAGCCGCTTTGATCCTGGAGGTCGGCGGTCGTGTCACCGACTGGTCAGGCGGCGCTGACTGGATCGCGACGGGCAACATCCTCGCGGGCCCGCCGGCAGTGCACGAGGCGCTCTTAGAGCTGGCCCAGCAGCCTTCGCACCGGTAGCTCGACCAGCGCCCGCCACTGCTGGCGAGCGAAGACAGGCGCCGGTGCAGGGCCAGCTCGACGAAGGCGCACCGGCACGGTCGCTCTCTTTTCTATTGCAGCGCGGAAATCGCCCTCGTATCGAGTCACCACCGAGGCGATATCGTGGCCGCCGAAGTGGCAGTCGCTGCCACCCACCGCCGCGCCCAGGCGCTCACGGTTCTGCGCGTAATAGTCCTCGAGCTTCTTTCTTCGTCGCGATCCGATGGGCACGTTGAAAACCATCTCGATGCCGTCCACCGGATGCTTTTCGATCAGTCGCCGCAGCATCGACGGCTGAATGGAGCCGAAGTAAAGCGGCATGAACGGATGAGGCACGATGGCAAGTCCGCCCTGGTCATGAATTGCCGCCACCGTGTCTTCGAGCGACATGCCGCGCTTGATCGGCTTTTCCAGATACCACCCCATGACATGGGTCTGCGCCGGCCATTTCGTGGTGATCTCCTGGCCGGCGACGATCGTGAGCCCTTTGCTTTCGCCATGCGCTTGCGTTTCTTTGACCGCGTCCATCGTGTCGTGGTCTGTGACGGCGATGAGGTCGAGCTTCGCCCGCACTGCCGCGTCGACGAGCTCAGCCGGCGTGACCATACCGTCCGAGGAGAGCGTGTGACAATGGGGATCTGCGATCACCCCTCGAAGATCGCACGAATGAAGGCGGCGGGGTCGAATTGCGCGATGTCCTCGACGCGCTCCCCCACGCCGGCGAGCTTGGTCGGGACGTCGAGCTCCGATTCGATGGAGATCACGGCGCCGCCTTTCGCCGAGCTGTCCAGCTTGCCGAGCACGAGGCCGGTGATCGGAATCGCCTTGTTGAACTCTCGCGCCTGGACCAGGCTGGTCAGGCCGAGCACTGCATCGAGCACGAGCAGCGACTCGAACGGCGCGCCGTCGAGCGCTTTCGAAGTGACCCGGCCAACTTTGGCGAGCTCCGCAAGCAGATTGCGCTGCGTCTGAAGGCGGCCGGCGGTGTCGGCGATCACGACATCGGACCCCCGACGGCGAGCCGACTGGATGCCGTCGAACACAACTGAAGCCGGATCAGCGCCGCTCACACCAGCGAAGTGCGGCACGCCGACGCGCTCGGCCCACATCACCATCTGCTCGATGCCGGCAGCCCGATACGTGTCCGCGGCCACGATCATCGGGTTGTGGCCCTGCGCTCGCACCAGAGTCGCGAGCTTGGCGGCGGTGGTCGTCTTCCCCGCCCCATTGACACCGTAAAGCAGGACACACCCAGGACCGCCGGTGATGTTCAGATCACGTGCCTTCTTCGACATCACGGATTCCGCAGCCGCCACCAGCGCGTCAATCGCTTCTTCGCGCGTCCGCGGCGAACGGGACTCAACCGTTGATGAGAGCCGGGCCGCCATCGCCGGACCGAGATCGGCCGAGATCAGAAGTTCCTCGAGCTCGTCGTAATAGCCAGCAGCGAGCGGAGGGCTGAGACTTCGGACCCCGGCCGCGATCAAGCCGCGAGTGCGGCTACCTACACGGCTCCATAGACTGGGGCGCTGATCAGTGCCCGACTTTTCTAGCCCGGTTTGGCGCTGTCGACGTGGCTTCGGTCATCGCCTGGATCGCATCGGAGCTAAATACTGGGCTCGAAGGTCAGGCGGCGCCGCCACCGGCTTGTTTGACGACCGCCGCGCCGCGGGCGGCGGGGTGGCGCACGTCATCCAACCTCACCGACACCAGGTGCGATGAGCCGCTCTCATCCAGATGGATGCCGTACAGCGTCGAGGCGTACGACATCGTGACGTGGTTGTGCGTGATGACGAGAAACTGCCGCTGCGCGCCGAGCCGAGCCATCATCTGGCCGAAGCGATCGACATTGGCATCGTCGAGCGCAGCGTCCACCTCATCAAGGATGGTGAACGGGCTCGGGTTGACCTCGTCGAGCGCAAGGACGAGCGCGAGCGCGGCCAGCGAGCGCTCACCCGACGAAAGCAGCGTCACGTTTTGAAGTCTCTTGCGCGGTGGCTGCACAAGGATCTCGACGCCGGTGCGCGGTCCTTCGTCGCCTTCCGCGTGACGAAGCGTGGCGCGCCCGCCAGGGTTCAGCTGCGAGAAATACTCGTTGAAGTTGGCCGCGACCGCGCCGAACACTGCCTCGTAGCGCGATTCCTCCTCCTCACGGAGCTTGTCGATCAGCGTCTCCAGGT
>DATLKH010000309.1:0-6285 GCA_035538475.1 Candidatus Dormiibacterota bacterium
CCGCGAGGACGGGAAGTCACGCGTCCGCTCGGGCGAGATGTCGACGATGCTGCAGATGGTTCAGCGCCGGGCCCTGCGCGAGGCGCAGCACCTGCTCGAGATGGAGCGGAGCTACGGCCAGCTCGAGGCGCGGCTGGTGCATTCCGCGATCACGAACGTCCGCGTCGACGGCTACCCGGTCACCAATCCCGTGGGATTCACCGGCAAGAACCTCGAAGTCACGGTCTTCAACACGTTTGCTCCCATGACTCACATCGATGCCATCGAGTCCGTGGTGCGAGAGCTCGATCTCGAGCTGGCCGCCGCGGTCGCGCAGCCCTATGCGCTGGCGCGCGCGTGCGCCAACGAGGAGACATGGGCTGAGGGCGGCATCTTCGTCGACGTCGGCGGCGGCACGACCGACGTCGCCCTCATCCGCGACGGCGGGGTAGAGGGGACGCGAATGTTCAACCTCGGTGGCCGCGCCTTCACCCGGCGGCTGGCCCTGGCCTTCGGCCTGAGCTACGAAGACGCCGAAGCCCGCAAACTGCGCCATTCAGAAGGACTGCTTTCATCGGATCAGCAGCGCCAGGTGTCAGAGCTCTTGAGCGCGGACGCCGAAGTCTTGCTGCAGGGACTCGCATTGAGCATCAAAGAGCTCTCGCGCGGAGAGCGATTGCCGACCAATATCTATCTCTGCGGAGGCGGGAGCCTGCTGCCCGAGCTCACGCTCGAGATGGTGAAGAACAACTGGTCGGCTGGACTTCCGTTCCCTCGAGAGCCTAGAATCCGCCACCTCGTGCCTGCCGACGTCCGCAACTTGACGGACTCGACGGGGCAGCTTTCCAGCCCACGCGACATCGCTCCGATGGGCCTTGCGAACCACGCGTTACGAACCGAAGCCGAAGAGCGCGACACCGTCAATACGGTCATGAGACGGGTCTTAAGCGCTATAAAGGTCTGACCAGACCGCCAGGAGACCTGTAAGCGACATGGCAACCAACCCGATTTACGTCGAGACGGAAGAGGAGATTCCGGAGCTCGTGGAGCGGCTGCGCCGCTATCACGGTGAAGAGACGATGCTCGTGCTGCCGATGCGCTCGCGCATCGGACAGAGCCGCTTCAACTTCCAGCTCCTCCGCAACTACTCGGCTCGCCTCGGCAAGCGCCTCACGGTCGTCTGTGACGACCCGGCGGTGCAGAAGATGGCTTCCGAAAGCGGTTTTCCCGTTTTCGGTGCCGTCAGCCCACGAGGTGAGGGAATTCCGTCCGAAGCCGAGCCGGCGCCCCCGATCAGAAAATGGTGGCAGCGACGGTCCGCCCAGCCGACCACGCACATCGGGGTCGCCACTCCGAAGAAGCTGATCACCAAGACCGCCACCGAGCTGAAGCCTGGCCGGTTCTTGCTGTATGTGACCGCCGCCACGCTGCTCGCAGTCGGCGTGTTCGCGGTGGCGGTGTTCGTTCCCTCATCGTCCGTCACGCTGGTGGCCCAGGCCCAGCCTTTTACCGAGAAGGACGTGGAGATCCAGGCTTCGCCGGGCAAGCCGCCGATCCGCGTGCGTTCGGTCACGGTTGCGAAGTCGACGTCACAGGGATTCAAGGTCACCGGCTCGATCGATGTGCCGCTGACCCCCTCGACCGGGCAGGTGGTCTACACCAACGACCTGAAACAAGGCTTCACGAACTCACCTGGTTTGCTCTTCAAGTACGGCCAGCGCCTGATGAATACGAACGGACTCGAGTTCGCGCAGACTTCGCCGGACACCGTCGTGCCCTGGAACGGCGGCACAAAGACGGTGAACGTGATCGCCATCACGCCCGGGTCGGTCGGTAACGTGGGCTCGGACACGATCACGCAAATCGAGAACTGCTGCGGTTACTTCGACGCATCGAAGATCCACGTCAACAACCCGCAAGCCACGGGCGGCGGCACCGATCCTTCGTCGACGCCGGTCATGAGCGAGTCCGATTTCGATGCCGGGAGAGCGCAGCTCGAGCAGTCACTCCACCAGCAGATCGCGCAGGAGCTGCAGGCGGGCGGCCAGCAAGGCGAGAAGCTGAGCGAGTCGATCATCTTCGGGCCTCCGCAGTACACGACCGATCACCAGCCGGGCGACAAGGTGCCGAGCTTCACCGGAACGATGAACGTGAGCGGCGAAGGCGATTTCTATGTAGATGCGGACGTCGTTTCCGCGTACAAGAACTATCTAGCGCAGCGAGTACCCAACAACATGCAGCTGCTGACCGAGAGCCCGACTCAAGTGTCGTACCGGCTGCTCAGCGCATCCAAGGGTGGATTGCTGACATTCGTCGGCACGGCAGCGGCGTACGTGGCGCCCAAGCTCGACGAGAGTCAGATCGTTTCTCAGATCGTCGGCAAGCCGGCGACGCAGGCCCGTTTCTATCTCCAGAAGCTGCCGGTGAAATCCGTAACCATCAAAGAGGAGCCGGTAGCGCTGCCGATCATGCCGCTGCTTTCAAAGCGGATCACTGTGCACTACGTCGTCGAGGAGAACGCGCCCTCGGCTTCCGCCGCCGCCGGAGGCACCACCTCACCCCCGCCGTCGCCAAAACCATAGTGCGGATCCTGGCGGTTGATCCCGGAACGAAGCGCGTGGGCCTGGCCCTCAGCGATCCGACCGGAACAGTCGCGCAGGGACTCGACACCGTGGACGCCGAGCCGCAAGCGACGCTTGCGATGCGCCTGGCCGGCATCGCGCGCGAAAAAGAGGCCGAGCGGATCGTCGTCGGGTTGCCCCGGCGCATGGACGGAACCTATGGACCGGAGGCAAAGGCCGCGCAAAAACTGGCCGAAAGCCTGCGTCGAGAATCCGGCCTGCCCATCGAGTTGATGGACGAACGATTGACCACAGCGGCCGCGGAGCGCGCGCTGCTGGAGGGCAACGTGCGGCGCGCCGATCGCCGTCAAAAGGTGGACCGGGTCGCGGCGACGATGCTGCTCCAATCACACCTCGATCGGAACCGGTGAGCGAATCCCCTCAAGAAGAGGTGACACTGATCGACGAAACCGGTCAAGAGCGCCGGTTCAGTCTGCATGACGCGTTTGAGCTGGAAGGAGTGTCGTACTACCTGGTCGAAGACACATCCAATCCCGAACAGGTCTTACTGCTGCGGGAGACGGCGGCCGGGCTCGAGACCGTCGACGGCGCTGAATTCAAGAAAGTGATGCAAGCCGTCGAGGAAGACACGATCGAATGAGACGGCTCATCACAATCCTCGTCATCCTCGGTGTGCTCGGATTCGGCACGGCCAAGGCGATCGACTGGTGGACCTTCAACGTCAACACGCCGGTCTCGACCAAGAGCCACACGGTGGCCTTTCACGTCGATCGCGGCGAGACTCCAACCCAAATCGGGACTGACCTGTACGACGTGCATTTGATTCGCAGCACCATCGCATTCGATATGTACACCCGTGTCACTGACGCCGGTCCGAAGTTTCAATACGGCTCGTTTGTGCTGAACACGAACATGACGATGGTGCAAATAGTCGACGCGCTGCAGCACGGTCGCGCCGACCAGAGAGTGGTCACGTTCCCGGAGGGACTGCCCCTGCGTGAGCAAGCCAAGATCGTGGGCAGCAAGGGCGTCTTCAGCTCCAACGACTATCTTCAGGCGGCGAAGGACCCGAGCTGGGCCGCCCAGTACTCATTCCTGCCAAAGAATCCCCCAAGCGCCGACTTTCCCTACGAGGGCTACATCTTTCCCGACACGTATCTGATCGATCCGACCGCGGGCGCGAAGGGCCTGGTCAAGGAGCAGCTGGATCAGTTCAACGTGGTCTTTTCACCTGATCTGCGGACGCAGATCGCCCAAGCGACCGCCACCCGGCCCGCCGAGTCGATCAACAACATCGTCATCCTGGCCTCGATGGTCGACCGGGAGGCCAACAACGCGACCGACCGCGGCAAGGTGTGCAGCGTCTACTACAACCGTCTCGCGATCAACATGCCGCTGGGCGTCGATGCGACGCTGCTGTACGGGCTGGGCCGGCTGACGCCGGTGCCCAACTTCCAGGAGTTGGCGCTCGACACGCCATACAACACACGCAAGCACGCCGGCCTGCCGCCAACACCGATCAGCAACCCAAGCAAGGATGCGCTGGCGGCCTGCATCAATCCGCCGAAGACGAGCTTCCTCTTCTACTTCACCGACCCGCAAGGGACGACGCATTTCGAAACCAACGACCAGGACTTCGAAAGCGACAAGGCGAAGTACGGCGTGAGCGGCAACTGACGCGAGTCTTTCTGCTCGGCAAGGACATTGCCTACTCCAGCAGCCCGGCGATGCAAAACGCCGGCTTCAAGGCGCTCGGCCTGGATTGGACCTATGAGCTGCGCGACACTTCCGAAGACCGTCTCGAGTCGGTGGTCGAGGAGCTGCGGGCGTCGGACGTGCGGGGCGCGAACGTCACGATCCCTTACAAGCAAGCCGTGATGGCGCACCTCGACACCATCGATCCGGAAGCGGTCAGGGCGAGGGCGGTCAACACGATCGTCAACGACGGCGGCCGGCTCGCCGGATCCAGCACGGACATCTCGGCGATTCGTTCGGCAGCAGCCGGCATGGGAATCGAAGTCGGCGCGGCGAAGGTGGTGATCCTTGGCACAGGAGGCGCCGCTCGTGCGGCCGAGGCGGCTTTGGCCGGTGCTCACATCACCTTCGTGTCGCGCAGTCCGGAGTCCGCCGATGTCGCCGGTAGGGTGATCGGCTGGGATGAACCGGCGGTGGCGGCAGCAAGCCGCTCCGCAGACCTGTTGATCAACGCCACGCCGCTCGGCCGGCGCGATGAGATGCCACTGAGGCCGGCGGCACTCCCGGCTCAAGGCGCCGTCATCGACCTGGTGTATGTGACCGGCGGCACGCCCCTCATCCGCAAAGCCCGCTCTCTCGGCCTCCGCTCGGTGGACGGCTGGGAAATCCTGCTGCTGCAGGGGGCGGCCTCGTTCGAGCTGTGGACGCAAAAGCGCGCACCGCTCGACGCCATGCGCGAAACTCTCAGGCCGTGAATCACTACGTGATCGCCCTTTTATGGGCCATCGTCGGAGCTGCCGCGGGCTGGGGCATGCGCTGGGCGTCCGTCAAACTCGCGCGCCTCGAAGAGCTCGAGCCCGGCAACAAAAGGTGGCAGCAGTTCGGACCACCGATTCTCTGCGCGCTCCTGTTTGCAGGCTTCGCGTTCCAGATCACGTCCTTTCCCGTCCTCGTGGTGCGCAGCGTCTTTGTGGTCGTTCTCGTCCAAGTCATCTTTTTCGATTTCGAGCATCACCTGATCCTCGATCGCGTGATGTTCCCTTCCATGGCGTTGGCGCTCCTGCTCGCGATCGTCGGCAAACCGTGGTGGCCGGGAAGTGCTGCGCTTTTCGACAAGCCCTGGCTTGATTCGATCGCGACCGGTATCGCAGCCGGATTGCTGTTTCTGCTGCTGGCCGTGATCGGCGCCGCAATCTTCAAGGCTGAAGCGCTCGGCTTCGGCGATGTGAAGCTGGCGCTCTTCATGGGTCTGCTGTTGGGCGAGCTCGCGACGATCTCAGCGCTGTTTTATGGCGTGCTGCTCGCGGCGGTCGGAGCGATCGCGTTCATCGTGGTGCATCGATCGCTCAAGGGAACGATTGCCTACGGCCCGTACCTGGCGGCAGGAGCCTTGATCATGCTGTTCCAGTTGCCGCTGAACTAGGCCACAATTACGCGCGATGAGCAAGCTCCTCCCCGGTGAAAACCTCGTTGTGAAGGACCATCCCCACTGGATCACAGTGGTGAAGAGGCTGCCGATTCCAATCGTCATCGTCGCTCTCGTCGTCTGGGCCGACTTCAGCCTTCTGATCAGCAACTACCGAAGCCTGCCGATAGCGCACTTCCGAACATTCCTCACGCTCGGCGCGATCGCGCTGGCGCTGCTGTGGTTCATCGTGGTCTGGATTCGCTGGCAGTCGGTCACGTATGAATTGACCGACCAGCGCATCCTGCTCGAGTCAGGCATCCTGAGCCGTCAGGAAAAGATCATCCCGATCGACCGCGTGCAGGACTGCTCGACTCGGCAGTCGATCATCGGTCGGATTCTTGGCTACGGCCGCGTCGAGATCGATGCCGCGGGAGCGCAGGGTGCGGAGGTGCTCGACCACCTGCCGAACCCAGGAGCATTCCGCGACCAGGTCTTCGTGCAGTCCGAGAGGCGACGCGGCGGAGTACCGACGCCATCGGGTATTCCCGTCTCGGCTCATCCAGGCGGAGTCTGAGCCCGTCACTCCCGACTCCCTCGGATAGTCGCGACCATCCGCGATCT
>DATLKH010000310.1:0-6921 GCA_035538475.1 Candidatus Dormiibacterota bacterium
CTCCAGCTCGACCATCCGGCCAGAACCCGCAAGCGCTTGCAGGTTTGCCGGCAGCGCGACTTTGATCACGGCAGGGTCTGCACCTCCACCGACAGGACGCCGGGAAGGTCGTGGACGACGGCGTTCCAGGTGTCACCGCCATCCGGCGATGCATAGACCTGACCGCCGCTTGTGCCGAAGTAGATGCCGCAGGGGTCGAGATTGTCGACGGCCATCGCGTCGCGAAGCACGTTGACGTAGCAGTCCTTTTGCGGCAGGCCTTTGGTCAAAGCCTCCCACTCGTCACCTCCAGACTTGCTTCGAAACACACGCAGCTTGCCCTCGGGCACGTAGTGGAGCGAATCGCTCGTGATCGGAAGCACGTAAACCGTTTCCGGATCGTTCGCGTTGACGTCGATCACGAATCCAAAGTCAGTCGGGAGATTGCCGCTGATCTCGCGCCAGGTGTCCGCGCCGTCATCGGTGCGCATCACGTCCCAATGCTTCTGCATGAAAAGCGTGTTCGGCCGCGAGGGATGCATGGCCAGCCGGTGGACGCAGTGGCCGATCTCGGCGTCCGGGTCGGGGATGTAGTTCGAACGCAAACCCTTGTTGGCCGGTGACCACGTTTGGCCGCCATCCTGGCTCCGGAACACGCCGGCCGACGAGATCGCGACGTAGATGTTGTCCTGTTTGGCGGGGTCGACGATGATCGTGTGCAAACAAAGGCCGCCTGCGCCGGGAGCCCATTCACTCGCGGTGCGGTGAGTGCGCAATCCCGCGAGCTCGGTCCACGTCTGGCCGCCATCCGTCGATTTGAACAGTGCTGCATCCTCCGCCCCGGCGAAAACGGTTTCCGCGTCGCTCAGCGACGGTTCGAAATGCCAGACACGCTTGAACTCATAGGGATGAGGCGATCCGTCGTACCACTTGTGCGGCCCGGTCTCTCCCTCGTACTGGAACTTGTTGTCGACGGTCTCCCAGCTCTTCCCGCCGTCGTTCGAGCGCTGAACGACCTGGCCGAACCAGCCGCTGGATTGCGAGGCGTACAGGCGGTCAGGATTGACCGGAGAGCCTTTCACGTGATAGATCTCCCAGCCCGGGAAATGCGGGCCGTCGATCTTCCACTCCTTCCGGGTCCCGTCCGAATTCAAGATGAACGCGCCCTTGCGCGTCCCGACCAGCACGCGGACTTTGCTCATGCCCTACTCCTCCGAGACGGTGAAAGCCAGAGTTCTCATTCTGCTTAGACGATCGACCCGCTCGCGACTCATCGGTCGCTCACCGACGAGTCTCGCACAGCGCCGGATTCAGTCGACGGCGAGCGTCGGAAGCGTCGGTCGGTGAGCTGCCTCATCGCCGGTCGCGGGGTGATAGACCTCGTGCTCCAGCTCGGCGGCGATCTGCTGGAGAAGCCGGTGAAGTGTGGCTCGGTCCGAATCGGACAGCCGGCTCACAGCACGAAGCATCTTGTTCGCGCCGGCCAGCCACATCCGGTGAAAAAAACGATTGCCCTTGGAAGTCGTTTCCAGCCAGGTCACGCGACGATCTTCGCGGTCGGGGACGCGGCGCAGGTATCCCTGCTCCTCGAGGCGGTCGACCAGCGGCACGAGCGTGCCGGGGGTGATGTGGAGGTGGGCGGCCAGCGAGCGCCCCGTGAGGCGGTTCCAGCGGCGCACCGTCGCGAGAGCGCGGAACTGCGCCATGGTCAGGTTGACGTCCATGAAGAACCGGGCGGTGTCATCCCCGAAGGCCGCCTGGACACGGCCGTACTCGCGCATGATCTCGCGCATCTGTACGGACTTGTCCGCGAAGCTCAATTTATTCGAGGATACCAAACCGCTTGACCTTAGTCAATGATTTGCTATTATCAAACGAAATCCGGTGGGCAAACTGTAGATGCTGATCGGCCTTCTTAGAACCTATTTGCGCCCGTACGCGGCGCATGTGGCGATCGTCGTCGTCCTGGTTTTGATCCAGACGATCGCCAACCTCTACCTGCCCAACTTGAACGCCGACATCATCAACAACGGCGTCTCGAAAGGCGACGTCCCTTACATCTGGAGAACCGGCATCCAGATGCTGGGGATCACACTCGGGGTGGGTCTCCTCGCGATCATCGGCGTGTATTGGGCATCGAGAGCATCACAAAGCGTCGGCCGGGATCTGCGCGCCGACGTGTTCAGCCGGGTTCAGACCTTCTCCGCACAGGAGATGAATCGACTGGGCACGGCGTCGCTCATCACGCGCAACACCAACGACGTTCAGCAGATCCAGCTGTTCATGCAGATCGCGCTGACCATGATGGTGATGGCCCCGGTGATGGCGGTCGGCGGTGTCATCATGGCCCTTCGCGAAGACGTCCAGCTCTCGGGTCTGCTGATCATCGACCTGCCGCTGCTGGCCGCGATCATCGCGTTCATGATGGTCAAGGGCGTTCCGCTGTTCCGCGCGGTCCAGGTCAAGATCGATCGCATAAACCAGGTGCTGCGGGAGCAGATCACCGGCGTTCGCGTGATCAGGGCGTTCATCCGCGTGCCGTCGGAGCAGCGCCGATTCGAAGTGGCCAACGCCGACCTGACGGATACGCAGCTGCGCGTGAACCGGATCTTCGTCATCGCCCTCCCGGCCCCGATGGCGCTCATGAACCTGACCACACTCGCGGTGCTGTGGTTCGGCGGTCACCTGGTGGACAGCGGCCAGATGCCGATAGGAAACATGACCGCTTTCCTGCAGTACATCATGCAGATCCTCATGTCGGTGATGATGGCCACGGCCATGGTCATCCTCGTGCCGCGCGCCGAGGCCAGCGCCGGACGAATTCTCGAAGTGATACGCACCAACCCGGCGCTCCAGGACCCGGCGATTCCAGTGGAGCCGGCGCAGGCCTCCGGCACGGTCGAGTTTCGCAATGTCACGTTTGGCTATGCCGCGAGCGAGAAGCCAGTGCTGCACGATGTGTCATTCGTGTTGAAACCCGGTGAGACGACCGCGATCATCGGCGGCACCGGCTCGGGCAAGACGACCGTCCTCAATTTGATCCCGCGCTTTTTCGACATCACCAGCGGGGCGATCCTGATCGACGGCGTCGACGTGCGCGACCGGAGCCGCGAAGCTCTCTGGAGCCGGCTTGGTCTTGTTCCACAGCGTGCCTACCTGTTCAGCGGAACCGTGGCCAGCAATCTTCGCTTCGGCAACGAAGAGGCCACAGACGAGGAGTTGTGGCAGGCCCTCAAAGTCGCCCAGGCGAGTGATTTCGTCTCCGAGATGTCGGGCGGGCTCCAGGCACCGATCGACCAGGGAGGCACCAACGTCTCCGGCGGACAGCGGCAGCGGCTGGCGATCGCGCGCGCCATCGTCAAGCGGCCCGCGATCTATCTCTTTGACGATTGCTTCTCCGCCCTCGACGCCGGCACAGACTCACGGCTTCGAGCCGCGCTCCGCAGCGAGACCAAGGACGCCACCGTGCTGATCGTTGCGCAGCGGGTGAGCACGGTGATGCACGCCGACCGGATCATCGTGGTCGACGAGGGCCGGATCGTGGGCATGGGCACTCACGACGACCTGCTCGAGACCTCATCCGAATATCGCGAGATCGTCGAGTCACAGCTCGGCAAGGCGGCGGTCGCATGATCAACCGCAGCCAGCGCGCCGGAGCCGCAGGAAACCGCGGCGGAATGGGCTGGATGGGCATGGGCGGTCCGCCGGCGGGCAAAACGAAGAACGCCGGCAAGACCTTGCGCCAGCTTCTGGCGCGGCTGCGGCCGGAGCTCAACTTGATCAGCTTCGTGGTGCTGCTCGGATCAGGCAGCGTCTTTTTCTCCGTGATCGGTCCGAAGATCATCGGCAACGCCACCAACATCATCTTCGACGGCGTCGTCGGCAAGATGCTGCCGGCCGGAATGACCAAGGCGCAAGCCATTGCGGTTTTGAAAGCTCACGGTCAGGGTCAGATCGCGCAGATGCTCTCCGGCATGGATGTGACGCCCGGCAAAGGCATCGACTTCACGGCGCTCGGTGAGACGTTGATGCTGGCCGTCGCGGTCTATCTGATCGCCTCCGCGTTCGCCTGGGCGCAGGGCTACATCATGGCCGGTGTCGCGCAGCGCACGGTTTATGGAATGCGGCGGGACGTCGAGCGCAAGCTGGCGCGCCTTCCACTCAAGTACTTCGACAGTCACTCGCACGGCGACATCTTGAGCCGCGTGACGAACGATATCGACAACATCTCGAACGTGCTGCAGCAGGGCTTGAGCCAGCTCCTCACGTCGGGCCTGACCATCATCGGCGTGCTCGCGATGATGGTCTGGATCAGCCCGCTGCTCGCGCTCATCTCGCTGTTCACGGTCCCGCTCTCGATCGTCGCCACGATCCTCATCGCCCGCCGATCACAGGCGCAGTTTGCCGCTCAGTGGCGGTGGACCGGAAGCCTGAACGGCCACGTCGAGGAGATGCACACCGGCCACGCGCTGGTCCAGGTGTTTGGGCGAACAGCGAAGGCTCAAGAGATCTTCGACCACCACAACGACGAGCTCTTCAAGTCGAGCTTCCGGGCTCAGTTCCTGTCTGGCTTGATCCAGCCGGTCATGCAGTTCCTCGCCAACGTGAACTACGTCGCGATCGCCGTCATCGGCGGTTATCGAGTGGCGACCGGGACCATGTCGCTGGGTGACGTCCAGGCCTTCATCGTCTACTCGCGCCAGTTCACGATGCCGATCATGCAGATCGCCGGCCAGATGAACCTGCTGCAGTCGGCCCTGGCTTCGGCCGAGCGGGTTTTCGAGCTGCTGGATGCGGAAGAGGAGACTCCGGATGCCGCGACGGCGACTCTGCGCGATGTGCGGGGAGAGGTCGATCTCGAGCGCGTGTATTTCCAGTACGTCCCGGAGAAGCCGCTGATCACCGATTTCAATCTTCAAGTCAAACCCGGCCAGACCATCGCCATCGTCGGTCCAACCGGCGCGGGCAAGACGACCATCGTCAACCTGCTGATGCGCTTCTACGACATCGACTCCGGGCGCATCCTGGTGGATCGAGTCAACACGCGCGAGGTCGCGCGAGACGGCGTCCGCAACGCCTTCGGGATGGTCCTCCAGGACACGTGGCTCTTTGCCGGAACGATTCGCGACAACATCGCGTACGGCAAGGAAGGCGCGACCGAAGCGGAGATCGTCGCGGCGGCGCAGGCGGCACACGTCGATGCGTTCGTACGCACGCTGCCACAGGGCTACGACACGGTGCTCGACGACGACGCGTCAGATCTTTCGTCTGGTCAGCGTCAGCTGCTGACCATCGCGCGAGCATTCCTGTCCGATCCCGGCATCCTCATCCTCGACGAGGCCACCAGCAACGTCGACACACGCACGGAGGTCTTGATCCAGGAGGCCATGGCGCGCCTGCGGCACGGACGGACGAGCTTTGTCATTGCGCACCGCCTCTCCACGATTCGCAACGCCGACTCGATCGTGGTCATGGACGCGGGTCGAATCGTCGAGCAAGGCACGCATTCGGAGCTGCTCAGCCGAGAGGGCTTCTACTACCGGCTGTACAACAGCCAGTTCACCGAAGCCTGGAGTGGAGGAGACGGAAATGGCCACGCCGAGCCGCCACTCCCGGTTAGATACTCCTATCCGGCGCAAACTGCGAACAGAGGCGGTGAAACCCTCGGATAGTCGCGACTATCCGAAATCAGCTCCCCGCCGCAGCTTCGCCCAACGGCACGACCTCGGCTTCGTGATGCACGAATCGCCCTCCACGCAGAGCTGACGCAGCGGCGGCGATCAGGCTGGCCGCGACCGAGAAGCTCAAGACCAGGACCAGCCCGTGCCGGAACGGTCCAGAGATCAGCGAGGGGAAGAATGTCCGGCCAGTCAGCCGAGCCGCCGCATCGGGAGGCAGATGTGTCAGCACCGGCCCGAGCAGGGACGCGAGCGGGTTGTAACCGAGGAACGACGCAAAGAGGTAGCTGATCGGCGGAAGTCCGGCCAGCCGGTGGGCCACCGGAGCGGGAACTCCGTTGGTCACGAGACCGTTGAACATCGCCGAAGGCACGGTCTGGTTCAAGCCGACGATCATCAACGTGAAAAAGAGACCGATCGAGAGCGGCATGCCGACGTTCATGAACGTGACCCGAATGCCTGAAGCAACGCCTCGGTGTCGCGCTGGAACGCTGTTCATGATGGCCGCCGTGTTCGGTGACGCGAACATCCCCATCGATACGCCGTTGAGGAAGATGAGCAGAGCGAAGACCGGATACGAAAAGTCAGCCGGCACCAGCATCAAGAGTCCGAACGTGACCGCAGAGATCAGCATTCCGCCCGTCGCGAACGGGCGCGCGCCGTAGCGGTCCGACAGCAATCCGGATATGGGTCCGGCGACGAGAAAGCCAACCGTCATCGGCAGCATGTAGATGCCGGCCCACAGCGGCGTTTGGGTGTAGTCGTAGCCGTGCAGTGGCAGCCAGATGCCCTGCAGCCAGATGATCAGCATGAACTGGAGGCCACCCCTGGCCACCGCACCCAACAGGCCGGCGATGTTGCCTGCCGTGAACGCTCGAATCTCGAACAGTTCGAGGTGGAACATGGGATCGGGGGTCTTCGTCTCCCACCAGGCGAAGAAGGCGAGGACCAGGAGCCCGCCGAAGACCATCTCGAGCACGAACGGATTGCCCCAACCCATGTCCGATCCGCCGTACGGCTGCAGACCTGACGTCACGCCGACCAGCACCATCGCGAGGCCGGCGGCAAAAGTGACATTGCCAATCCAGTCGATGCGCGCCTTGTGCCGGGTCGCGGTCTCGCGCAGCTGCCAGAAACCCCAGATCGAGCCGATCAAGCCGATCGGCACGTTGATCAAAAAGATCAAACGCCAGTTGATCGCAGCCAGGACTCCACCGACGACGATGCCGAGGAACGAGCCGGCCATGCCCGCGATCATGTTGAT
>DATLKH010000311.1:0-8030 GCA_035538475.1 Candidatus Dormiibacterota bacterium
GGTGATGCCGCCATCCTCATCGACCCCAACGACCAGCGGGCGTTCACCGATGCCGTGGAAGCGGTTCTGACCAAACCCGAGCTGCGTAAACAGCTGAGTGAGAAGGGTGCATCGCGGGCCAGATCATTCACTTGGGAAAACTGCGCCGACAAGACCGTCGAGCTCTATCACGAGGTCTTGGGCGGGGCGCGAGTTGCATGACCGCGCCTCAGCGCATCAACGTGCTCGGCGTCGGCGTGAGCCTGGTCAACATGAATCGCGCGCTCGACCAGATCGATGAGTGGATCGAGAACCGCGAGCGCACTTATGTCTGCGTGACCTCGGTGCACGGCGTGATGGAAGCGCAGCGGTCGACAGAACTGCGGGGAATCATCAACCACGCGGGGATGGTCACGCCCGACGGCATGCCGCTGGTCTGGCTCGGCCGGGCCAAAGACAAATCGGTCACGCGGGTCTACGGACCTGACCTGCTGCTCGCGGAGGTCGCTCGCTCGGCAACGTCCGGTCACCGGCATTTTTTCTATGGCGGAGGGCCAGGCGTCGCATCGCGTCTGGCGAAGCAGTTGCAGACCCGTTTCCCAGGTTTGAAAGTCGTGGGCACGATCGAGCCGCCCTTTGCGCCGCTCGAGCGGCTGGCGACCCAGGACACCGCCGCCGCCATCAACCAGGCCCAGCCGGACGTCGTGTGGGTCGGCATCAGCACGCCCAAGCAGGAGCGTTGGATGGCGGCGATGCGATCGCAGCTGCAGGCGCCGGTCTTGATCGGTGTCGGGGCGGCCTTCGACTTCCACAGCGGCAGCGTCCGCCAGGCGCCGACGTGGATGCAGCGCTCCGGGCTCGAGTGGCTCTTTCGCCTGATCACGGAACCGCGACGCCTCTGGCGCCGTTATCTCGTGAACAATCCTTGGTTCGTGTGGTCTTTGGCGCTCCAGCGACTCGGCCTTCGTCACTACGAGCTCTAGTGGCCAGCACCGCGAGAGTCATTAACATCCGGTGCCCCCGTACGGCCGGGACGCCTGCGGCGTCGGATGCCTACGTCTGGGGGCCCGGCACTTGTCGTCACCCATCTACGGATGGGCTCCTCCTCGTGCCACCCCATCCATGGCACCGACCGTACGGCTGGCACCGGTCTGCGAGCCTTCGGCCTGCTAACGATCTCGCGGATGCAGGCCACTAGCGTGAAAATCGCCGTCTACGAGAACCTTCCCCCTGGCGGAGCGCTCCGCACATCATTCGAGATCGGCCGTGAGCTGATCGCGCGCGGTCACGAGATCGACCTCTTCCGCCTCAGCACCTACGCCGACAAGGGATCGATGGACTTGGCGCCGCTCGCGCACCACACTGAGGTCTTGACCTACCGCCCGCTGCAGGGCGCCATCGACAGCCGGCTGCGCGAAGGACACCTCGCACCGCGCTCGTACACGCTGTTCAGACCGCTCGAGCGCCTGCACAAGCAGCTGGCCGAGCGCATCAAATCCGGCGGCTATGACGCAGTGCTGCTCCATCCCGACGCGATGACCGGCGCGCCCCACGTGCTGCGCTGGCTCGACGGTGTGCCGACCGTCTACTACTGCCAGGAGCCGCCTCGATTCGCGCAGGAGCAAAGCGTGCTCGAGCAGCACCGGCGCAACCTTGCGAGCTCGCCTGGAATCGTCGGTCCGCTGCGGGTCTTCGAGGACACGTTCGTGCTCGGGCGGCTGGCGCGCGCCGATCGCGAAAACGCACGTCACGCTCAAGTCCTGTGTGTCAACTCCGTTTACAGCCGCGAGCGAGTTTGGGCCGCTTACGAGCGCGACGCGGCGGTCTGCTACCTCGGCATCGACGCGGATCGATTCAAACCCGCCAACCCACCGGGCGAACGCCGGCGCGAGGCACTGTCGCTGGGCGCACCCATCGAAGCGAAGGGGCACGAGATGATCATCGACGCGTTGAGCGGCCTCGAGCCGCGGCTGGCGCTGCGCGTGGTGCTGCCCCGCTCCGCCAAGCCGAGCCGCCTGGAAGCCGCGGCGCGATCGCACGACGTCGAGCTGATAGTCGAGACCGGCCTCCCCGAGGCTGTCGTGATCGATCGCTACCAGCGCGCCCTGGTGACGGTGTGCGCGGGCCGCCTCGAGCCTTTCGGCCTGACGCCCATCGAGTCGTTCGCGTGTGGCACGCCCGTGGTCGCCATCCGCGAAGCGGGCTACCGCGAGTCGGTGGTCGATGGCGTGAGCGGCTTGCTGGTCGAGCCCGATGCGAGATCGATTCGAGATGGCATCACCAAGCTCGTGGCCGATCCCGCGCTCGCCGCGCGGATGGGTCAAGCCGGCCGCCAGGACGTGGTCAAGCGCTGGACGTGGTCGCGCACCGCCGGCCAGATGGAGAGCATCCTTCAATCGATCGCTCGCAATTGAGCGCGCCAACGTCATCGAGCCGAATCGCGAGCAACGTGCTCTTTACGGGCGCGGGCCGGGCATGGTCTGCGTTGCTCCTGTTCGTGACCATCCCGATCATCGTTCACCGGATCGGCACTTCGGCGTACGGCATCTTTGCGCTGATCAGCGTGATCCTCGGCTACGTCGCGTTCCTCGACTTCGGGATCACTGCAGCGGTGGTCCGCTCCGTGGCGAAATATCACGCGCTCGCGGACGAGCAGCAGCTGGGCAAGACGATCGGAACTGCGCTCACGCTGCTGACGGCCCTCGGTGCGGCAGGCGCGCTGGTGATCGCGGCCCTCGCGCCCTGGATCGCGCATTCGGTGCTGCACATCCAGCCGAAGCTCGAACCCGATGCGGTGTTCGCTTTTCGAATGGGCGCGATCGGATTCGGCTGCAACATGCTCCTGGTAGTTTTCGCGGCGATCGTTCAAGGCCTGCAGCGATTCGACGTCTTCAGCACGCGCACGATCTTCCTCAGCACCTTCACGTCCGTGGCGCAGATCGGCGCAGTCCTACTCGGGACCGGGCTTCGGGGCGTCGTGATCGCGACGGTCGCCGTCAGCGTGCTGAGCTTTTTCATCTTTCTTGCCGCCTCGCGCCGGCTTCTGCCCCACGTCAGCTTTCGGCCTCGTTTCGAGCGGTCCGCGGTGCGCGAGCTCGCCGGATTCGGACTGTTTCGATTCGTGACGCAAGCCTCAGGTCAGCTGACTTTTCAATTCGACCCCGTGATCATCGGCATCTTCCAACCTATCGCCGCGGTCGGCTATTACTCGGTGCCGCTCTCGGTGACGCAAAAGTTCCACGTGGTGCAGGACAGCGTGGCCAGCGCGTACTTTCCGGCTTCGGTTGAGCTGCACAGCCGCGGCGACATCGAGCGGCTGCACCGCCTGTACCTGACCTCGCTGAAGCTCGTGCTCGTCGCCATGGCGTTTTTGATCGTGATCTTCGGCGTCTTTGCGCACCCCGTCCTGCTCGCCTGGGTGGGATCAGACGTGGCCGACCATTCGTCCGGGATCTTCACCTTGCTCGCCCTCGGTTATGGACTTTCGGCGCTGATCGGCATTCCCGCCCAAGCCTCGGACTCGACCGGCCATCAACGCTGGACCGCGACCTTCGCAGCTGCGAGCGCCGTCATCCAGCTGACGCTGGCCCTGGTCCTTGTACCTCGCTATGGCGCGATCGGAGCCGCCGCCGCGCTCGTGATCAACACCGTCACGCAAGGTTCGGTCTTCGTGTGGCTCGTGCAGCGGCGATTCCTGCGCATCGGCGCCGGCACCGTATTCACGCAAGCCGTCATGCGGCCACTGGCCAGCGTCCTTGGATTGCTGGCGATCGCCTTGCTGACGCTCGAGTTCGTGCACGGCACGCGAACGCTGCTGCTCGCGGTTGCGTTGAGCGGCGCGGCCTACGCCGGACTGACATTCTTCCTGCGGGTTTGGACGCGATCCGAGCTGCAGCTCGCGAATCAGCTGCGGCGCAGTGTTTTGAGGCGGCGGAGCGCGTGAAGCCGAAAATCCTCATGACCACGACCGCCTATCCCCCATCCGTCGGCGGCGTGCAGGCGCACGTGGCGGAGCTGCGCGCGCGGCTCGAGCGCTTCGAGGCGGACGTCGTCACGCTCTGGCTCCAGCACCGCACCGATTGGCTGCGCGGCAGCACGATCGCACTCGACGGCACGGTCACGACCGAAGTCGAGCCAGGACTCACAAAGCTCGGCTGGGATCAGGCGACGCGACAGCGGATGCTCCCCTGGGTGCTCTCCTACTACGCGAATCCGGCGTTGGCGGCCCGTCGAATCGCGCAGGCGATGGCCCCATATGTCGAGCAGGTCGTCGGCTCTGATCACGTCCTCATCCACAATCATCGGATCGGTCGCGAGTTCCTGGCTCGCGCGTCGCTGATGGTCGCGCGCAAGCGCGCGATCCCGTTCGTGCTCACGCCGCATCACCATCCCCGATGGCGTGGCTATCGATATCAGGGCTGGATCGACGTCTATCGAGAGGCGGACGCCGTGCTGGTGCTCACGAACGCTGAGCGCGAGGAGATGCGGCGTCTGGGCGTGAAGCCCGAGCGGATTCACGTTACGTGGAGCGCGGCCGATCCCCCACTCCCGGCCGACGCGAATCGATTTCGCGGCCTGCTTGGCGGCACGCTCGACCCGATAGTCCTGTTCGTCGGACAGCTCTACAGATATAAAGGTGTGGCGGAGCTCGTCGAAGCGACCGAAGCGGTTCGGGCGAAAGGTGTGCCGGTCGCGCTCGTCTTCATCGGGCCCTCCACCGACTTCTCCAAACGCTTCTTCGCGCGCCGCAAGCGGCCGTGGCTGCATGTGCTGGGCGTCGTCGACGATCAGACGAAGTGGGATGCGCTCGAGGCGGCAGAGGTGGTGGCCCTGCCCTCACAGCACGAAGCGTTCGGCCGGGTGTTTCTCGAGGCGTGGTCCAAAGGCAAGCCCGTCATCGGACCGCGGATTCCGGCCGTGACCGATGTGATCACAGGAGGGAAGAACGGCCTCCTGGTCGATCCGGCGTCGCCGGGAGAGCTGGCCAGGGCTTTGCAGCACGTCTTGACCGACCAGCAGTTCGCCGCCGCGCTGGGCGCGGCTGGCCGGCAAGAGGTCGCCGAGCGCTTCAGCTGGGACGCTGTAGTAGATCGGGTCGAAGCCGTTTACGGGCAGCTCCTTAGGCCCTAGGCCATGTCGACAAGGCTCGGATCGTCGCGACAATGGCGCACGTTCGCGCGCGAAAACTCCGGATCGTCGCGACGATCCGGGAGTCAGGAGCCGAAAAGCGACTTCGCGATGTCGCGGCCGGGCCAGTAGCCGTAGCTGACGATCGCGGGCGGCAGCGGCTGACCGCTCACGCTGAACGGATGGATTCCGCCGTACCCGTCCAGCACGTAACCGGTCGCGGTGCTGGGCGTGGCGGTCGAAGGCAGCCACATCCCGCGCGCGATGTCGCGCCCATACCAGTAGCCGTACGTGGTCACGGTGGCGGGCGCCGCCGCGCCCGCGGTCCAGAAGGGATGGAAGCCGCCGAACGCATCGAGCACGTATCCGCTCGCCGAGGTCGCGCTCGCATTCGGATCGAGCCACATGTCGCGGGCGATGTTCTGCCCGTACCAGTAGCCGTACTCGGCGATCTGCGCCGGCAGCGGCTTGCCCGTGACCGACCAGGGGTGCAGGCCGCCATACGCGTCGAGCACGTAGCCGCCGCTCGCGTCGGGCAGCAGCGTGATCTTCTTGGCCACGTCGTTGCCTGGGAAGTACGGGTACTGCCAGGGCTGCGGCGGCAGCGGGTTGTTGCCGATCGAGAACGGGTGGATGCCGCCCCAACCGTCCAGCTCGTAGCCGCCCGTGCCGTTGGACAGGAAGACGAAGTCGCGGGCCACGTCGAGGTTGGGGTAGTAGGGCTCCTGGCCGATCTGGATCGCTGGTGAGCCGTACGGGTGCAGCCCGCCCCACGCGTCGAGCACCAGCCCTGTTTGTGGTGAGCTCGCCCCGGGCATCGCCTTGGCCGCGCGCGCCGCGGGCCACGGCCAGTTGGGCGCGTTGCCGATCACAGCGCTGTCGTCGGGATGGACGCCGCCGTACGCGTCGAGCGTGTAGAGGCCTTTGAACGGCCGCGTCGCGTTGACGCCGTAGTACTGCCCGACGAACGTGCGGAGGAATCCGCCGTCATCGTCTGCGACCGTCGAGGTGTGCGTGTTGCACTGGTTGCAGTAGCCGAGCGTGTCGGTGATGGGCGAGCCGTTGCCGTTGGTGATCCCGTCGCCCATCGCGTCGGTGTAATCGGTTTGGTACTGGTTGCCCGATCCGAAGAGCACGGCGATCAGACCCGCGTTGTAGAGATCGGTCGCGTGGCTGATGAAGTACGCGCCCACGTTGTCCTGGAAGTGGCCGTTGGTGTTGTTCATGGTGAGGTAGTACTGGTTTCCGACAGGAACCTGCCACACGACCTGCGAGCGTGCGGTCTTCGCGTGCAGCTCTCCGACCCACGACAGGTAGCGAGCGAAGTTGGGGAACGTCGTGTTGGTCGGATCCCACCAGTGCGTGAAGCTCGCGTTGTCCTGTCCCTGGGCTTCCCACCACCCCGCGTCGTGGTCGTCGACGTCGTTGAAGACCAGATCCCACGTGCTGCCGTACGGGTTTGAGGTTATGCCCGCGGAGTTCAAGAAAGCGGCTTGCTTGTCCGCTTCGCCGGCAGCGTTGACGCCGGGGTTTGTGTCACTTCCAATGTCGATGCCGCTCCCCCACAACGACGCATGCAGGGCGAGGATCGCGTTCGGCCCATACATGTCGCGCAGCTTGAGCAGCGTCCACGCGAATCCCTGCGCGGTGTTGGGGAGGCCGCTCGCCTCGGGCAGGTTGGAGCTGGCGACGCTGGCCGTCAGTGTCGAGGCATCTCCCCCATTTGCGCGCTGCTCGAGATAGCCCCACAGATCTGGTTCGACGTGGACCACGACCGGCTTTCCATACGCGCCGGCCAGTTGCATCAGCAGCTTGAAGTTCGAGTAGTACGCGTTCATGGTCCCCGTGTTGTTCAAGTTGCTGAAATCGCGGTCCGACTCGTTCGCGCCGGTCGAAGGCAGTGACTGCAGCATCTCGTAGTACGTGAAGACAGGGATGAAGCCGTTGTTGCCCGAATCGTTCATGTAGTTCGTCGCATAAGCACCGGTAGGGCTGTTCCAGTTCTGCCATGGTTTCGAGGTGTTCACGCCGCCCGCGAGATATGCGTAGCGATAGCGCCACGGCACTCCGGTTCCGAGCATCCAGTTGAGATCGCCGCTGTTGCCGACCCCGAAGTGGAGGCGGTCTTGCGGAAGTGCGGCGGCCCCGGTCGCCAGCGCCTGGTACGAGCCCGCTGAGACTTGGAGCTTGGATTCGTCCACGGCCTCGAACTGATTGGCGGGAATCGTCTTCAGTTCGCTGATCACGGTGCTGCCGGTGGCCGTCCCCCACCAGTTGTCGGTCGTGCCGCCGAAGTACCAGTCGGAGCCGTTGTCCGCGAGGATCAGTCCGTAGTGCTGGAACGCGCGCAGCACGACCTGCGTGCTCGCGCTGTAGCCCGAGACGTTGAAGCTCGAGCGCAGACGGAACCGCGCTCCCATCGGCGGATATCCGGCGCCGCACGAACCCGCCTGATGTGAGGCGGGCCAGATGTACGAGTTGACGGTGCAGTGGGCCGTGAACCGAATCGCGTGCGTGATGCTGCCGGCTTGAATCTCATCGGGCCGCAGCAAGAGCGGCGCGATCGGCAGACCGGCTGCGTCGGACGAGGTCCAGCCGGCGGGCCGCATGGCGTTCGAGCTCAGGTTCCAGACCGCGCCCGAGCCCGCCTGCGGCGTTTGCGAGTTCGTGAAGTTCTGGAGGTTGTAGATCTCGTAGAGCTTGCACAGGTTTTTGTCGACGACGGGCGCGTGGCGGTCGCTGCCCGAGGGCGCGCCCGGTCCACCTTCGATGAACGTGTTTTGATCGACGGGATATCCCTCGGTGGGGTGATCGCTCTCGGAGTCGTATGCAAAGGTCGGAGTCACGCCGGTCGATGGCGGCGGTGCGACGTTGATCGGAATCCCGTACCACTGCGCAAACGTGCCGAGATCCGGATGCAGGTT
>DATLKH010000312.1:0-2532 GCA_035538475.1 Candidatus Dormiibacterota bacterium
AGGGCTCGCAGGGCCGCCCGAGCCTCTGCCGGCATGTGGTCGAGTTGCCACCGGATCTCCTCTTCGACGGCTTCTGGCCGGTCAGCGATCGCAAGGCCGGTGGCTTTGACCGCGTAAGCGGCGGCATCCAACGCATGTGCACCCATATGACAGACGGCGACGGCCTGGCCGGCCGCTCGGGCAACGGCGACTGCGGCAGGAGCCTCTACATCCCCCACGCCGGCGCCACCGGCGAACCGGCGGCGAATCTCGTCCGCAGTGTTTAGCTCTCCCCGCGCGAACGCGCGGGTCCGGGCGATGAGAGCTCGTGGGCGGTGGTCATCTGGAGCCTCAGCCTCGAATAGCCCTAGAACGTGCTCTACACAGTCAGCTGCCCACGCGGCCACAAGGCGCCGGTCGGCCGCGCTTAACGTCTGCGGAGATCTCATTACCGTCTGCGCAAGTCTCGCGCTCTTGTGATTCGGGGTCTCAGTGGGCGACCTTCCGGCGGTAGACGGCGATGGCCCAGACGTACCCGACGACCAAGACCCCGATGCACCACATAAGAGCGATCCAAATATCGCTGCCGACCGGCTGCCCGGTATACAGGTCACGGATCGAGTTGACGATCGACGTCACCGGTTGGTGCTCGGCGAACCAGCGCACCGGGCCGGGCATCGTGTAAGTCGGCACGAATGCCGAGCTGATGAACGGAAGAAAGATCAGCGGGTAGGCGAATGCGCTGGCACCGGCCACGCTGTCCGCGGTCAGGCCGGGAATCAGAGCAACCCAGGTCAACGCGAGGGTGAACAGGACCAGGATGCCGGCGACCGCGGTCCAAGGCAGCACTCCCGCGCTGGACCGGAAACCCATGACCAGCGCGACAGCCACGACTATTGCAACCGAGATCAGATTGGCGATGAGCGAGGTCAGGACGTGCGCCCACAGCACGCCCGATCGTGCGATCGGGAGAGACTGAAAACGCTCGAAGATGCCGCTGTGCACATCGGTGAAGAGGCGGAATGCGGTGTAGGAGATCCCCGACGCGATCGTCATCAGCAGGATGCCGGGAAGCAGGTAATCCACGTACGACGACGACCCCGACCTGATGGCACCTCCGAACACGTAGACGAACATCAGCATGAACCCGATCGGCATGATCGCCGTCGTGATGATCGTGTCTGCGCTGCGGGTCACGTGCTTCAGAGATCGCCCTGTGAGGACCGCTGTGTCGGCGAAGAAGTGCTGGCTCATCGTTGCTCCTTTACCTGGTGCCGACGAGCGCGAAGAAAACGTCTTCGAGCGTCGGCTGCTTCTCGATGTATTCGACCCTGGCCGGCGGAAGCACCTGCTTGAGCTCGGCGAGGGTTCCGTGGACGATGATCCGGCCCTCGTGGAGGATCGCGATGCGATCCGCCAGCTGTTCGGCCTCTTCCATGTATTGCGTCGTCAGCAGCACCGTCGTGCCGCGCCCGGCGAGGTCCTTCACGGCCTGCCATACCTCGAGGCGTGCTTCGGGGTCCAGGCCGGTAGTCGGTTCATCGAGGAAGATGACCGCCGGGTTGCCGATCAGGCTCATGGCGATGTCCAGGCGGCGGCGCATGCCGCCTGAGTACGTCGACACCTGACGCTTCGCGACGTCGGTCAGCTGAAAGCGCGCGAGCAGATCGTCTGCAACCTTGCCTGGATTCTCCAGGTGACGAAGCCTCGCGACCAACACGAGGTTCTCCCTTCCGCTGAGGACCTCGTCGACCGCGGCGAACTGCCCGGTGAGGCTCAGCGACGCGCGCACATCCGCCGGCTGACTAGCGACGTCGAAGCCGTTGACACTTGCCGAGCCCGCGTCCGCCTTGAGCAGCGTGGAGAGGATCTTCAAGACCGTGGTCTTGCCGGCGCCGTTCGAGCCGAGCAGGGCGAAGATGCTGCCCGCAGCAACCTCGAAGTCAACGCCGCGCAGCACGTGCAGGTCCTTGTAGGACTTGTGCAGGCCGTTTACGGAAATCGCTGGATTGGCGCTCATTTCTCCTGCCCTCGCTCCGCGTCCTCAATCGCCTTGGTAAGACGGGCACGCTCCTTGTCGAGCCAGTGCTTGCCGGTATAGGCCTGGACGAACGTTTCGGCGAACTCGACCGGGTTGTCACCGACGATTGCGCGAACGGTCGTGCCGTCCGCGGCTGCACGTTCCCAGAGGTCAGTGAAGTCATCGAACATCCTGATGGCGGTTTCGCCATCCGTGATGCCGGCGCCATACATGAAATACCGCTCGAGCGCCTTCGCCGCAGCGCGGTACGGCTCTGGCAGGGCGTCGATGCGACCCCTATCCCGCTTGTACCGTCGCTTCTGCTCGAGCGAGCCGAGAAAGACCTCGATCCACTTTGATGCCACTTAACTGCCTCCTTCCTGGAGCTTTGCCAGCCGTTCAGCGAGGAAGCTCCAGTTCCTTCGGAACTCCTCGAGGTATTGCCTTCCGCTTGCGTTGAGGGAGTAGACCTTGCGCGGCGGTCCCTTCTCCGACGGCACCTTTTCCACGTCGACGAGTCCGCGCTCTTCGAT
>DATLKH010000313.1:0-15890 GCA_035538475.1 Candidatus Dormiibacterota bacterium
ATGCGCGTAATGCCGAGGGGCGCGAGAGCGCCAGCTCCGGATGCCACCCCACGCGTTTGCGCCACGCGGTGGCCGCATCGATTCCCGCCAGCGGATCAGCCGTTTCGACCGGCGCGTCGGAGCCGAACGCAAGTCGAACTCCAGCCCGTTCGAGAGCGCGCCACGCGTAGGAGTGGCCGACGACCGATGGCCACAGCGAATCCGCCAACTCGCGATCCGCAACCGCGTGAACCGGCTGCATTGAAGCAATCACGCCGAGCTTCGCCATGCGCGGCATGTCTTTCGGATCGACGCACTGCGCGTGCTCGAGGCGGGGACGCCAACCGATCCACGAATTCCGCGGAGGCGTGAGGGCATCGAGTGCGCGCCGTAATGCGCCATCACCGATTGCGTGGAGGCAAACGTTCAGCTCTGCGCGTGCGCAGCGCTGGATCATGTCCACCAGCTCCGGCTGCGGCAGCCTCGCGGTTCCGGACCCATCGAGCATCTCGGCGGTGCGACTTCCAAGCGAACCGTCCAAAAACGCCTTGACCCCCCAAAAACGCAGCCATCCGTCACCCCATCCCGAGCGCAACCCGATTCGCTCCGCATAAGCGAGGTCGGCGAGTGGGAGGTTGTAAGTCACCCGAATCGGCAGCTTGCCGCGCGCCTGCAAGCGTTGGAGCGCCGAAAAGCCGCGCGCACTGTCCATCGAATGCACCCCGGTCAATCCCACCCGCGCCAGCTCTCCGAGCACCCGAGCCATTGCCGCGTCAAGGTCCTTCGCTTCGGGCCGAGGAATGATGTCCGACACCAACCGCATCGCGGTCTCACGCAGGATTCCCGTGGGCTCGCCGGCTTCGTCCCGATCGATGGTTCCGCCCGGCGGATTCTCCCTGCCCCGGTCGATTCCGGCCAGACGAAGCGCGGCGGTCGAAACCCACGCGGAGTGACCGTCCTTCCGGCGCAGATACGCGGGCCGCCCGCCGGCAGCGGTGTCGAGCTGCCTGCGGGTCGGAAATCCTGAATCGGGCCATGCGTCGTTGTACCAGCCGGCTCCGCTGACCCATCCGTCTTTCGGCAATTTCGCGGACCACTCTTTGACCCGGGCCACCGTCTCGCGTAGATCCCGCGTCCCGCTCAGGTCCAATGTGAGCTTGCGGTCCGCCAGCCCCTCGAGGTGGATGTGCGAGTCGATCAGCCCGGGCCAGGTCTCGCCCGAAAGCCGGATTATCTCCGCGTTCCGTCCCGCCGCCGACCGCGCTTTCGGACCGACTTCGAGGATCCGACCATCGAACGCCGCCACCTCAGGCCTGCACCCTGCGAACAGAACAGGCCGCATCAGCGGTGAGACGCGAAATCAGGGGTCCCCACGAAATCGCGGCAACGCCTCCGATTTCGTGGGGAATTCACAGTCCGTAGGACTTGGCGATGATCTCTTTCATGATCTCGTCGGTCCCGGCGCCAATCCGGGCCAGACGAGCATCACGCCACGCGCGCTCGACCGGAAACTCGCGCATGTAGCCGTGTCCCCCGAGAATCTGGATCGCATCGTCCGCGACCTCGCACGCGACCTGAGTGGCCAGGAGCTTGGCCTGAGAGATCTCGCGGACCGGATATTCGCCTTGATCCCACTGCTTCGCCGTCTGGTACACGAACGCTTGCACCGCCGCGATCTTCGTGCCCATGTCGACGAGCCTGTGCTTGATGACTTGAAAGTCCGCGATCGTGCGGCCGAAGGCCTGCCGGTTTTTCGCATATTCCATCGCGTACTCAAAAGTCCGCTGAGCGCCCGCAATCGCGCCGGCGGCGGCGATCATTCGCTCGCCCTGAAGCTCCCACATCAAATTCTTGAAACCATCGCCCTCATCGCCGATCAGATTTCCGACGGGAACGCGGCAGTCTTCGAAGACCAGCTCTGCCGTGTCCGAGGAATGCATGCCGAGCTTTTTCAAAGTTCGCGAGACTTCGAAGCCGGGCGTCCCTTTCTCGATGACGAGGAGGTTGAAGCCCGAGTGACCTCGCTCACGCTCCGACTTGGTGACGACCAGCGCCCAGTGACACCGCGCCCCGTTGGTGATGAAGATCTTGCGTCCGTTGACGACGTACTCGTTGCCGAATCGCTTCGCGACGGTTGTGATGCCCGCCACGTCCGAACCTGCATCCGGTTCGGTGATGGCAAGAGCGGCGATCTGCTCGCCGCGGACTGCCGGCACCAGCCAGCGGCGCTTCTGCTCCTCCGTGCCGAACTTGAAGATCGGTGGGGTGGCCATCTCGGCCTGCACGGCGACCGCCATTCCCAGCCCACCCGAGCCGGCGCGCGCCATCTCTTCCGACAGGACGACGGCCGAGAAGTAGTCACCCCCTTGCCCGCCGTACTCGGGCGGATAGCGGAGGCCGAGAAAACCGAGCTCACCGAGACGGTTGAAGATCGAATCCGGGAAAGTCGTTTCCTCCCACTCTTCGAGGTGGGGCACGACCTCCTTCTCGAGGAACCTGCGGATGTGGAGCCTCAGCTCCTCATGCGCGTCGGTGAAATACATTCGCGCTGAGTGTAGGCCCGGCGGCGATGCCAACTCGGCTTACGGTATGATTCCCGGCCGAACCTCAACCGTTCTGTCAAACACGCAAATACGCAGGCTGGAGTTGGATTGGGCTCAGTAATCAAGAAGCGGCGCAAGAAGATGCGCAAGCACAAGCACAAGAAGATGCTGAAGAAGACGCGCTGGCGGCGCCGCGCGCATGCGTAGGATTACACCGCCATGCAGTGGGTCATTCTCGCGATCGTCGTTCTCATCGTCGCCTGGCTCGTACTCACGTACAACAGCCTCGTCGGAGCTCGGAACCGCACCCAGGAAGCCTGGTCTGAGATCGACGTCGAGCTCAAGCGCCGCCACGACCTGATTCCAAACCTCGTGAACACCGTGCAGGGCTACATGGGCCATGAGCGCGGCACGCTCGAAGCGGTGACCAACGCGCGCGCCGCGGCTGTCGCGGCCGGCTCAACCGGTGATCCGGAAAAGATCGGACAGGCCGAGAACATGCTCACCCAGAGCCTCCGCAGCCTGTTCGCCGTCTCCGAGAACTACCCCGACTTGAAGGCGATCTCGGCCTTCACCAACCTGCAGGAGACGCTGACCGCCACCGAGGACAAGCTCGAGTTCTCCCGTCGCTTCTACAACGGAAACGTGCGCGACTACAACACCAAGCTGCAGACCTCCCGACCTCGCTGATCGCCGGCCCGTTCGGGTTCAAGTCATTCGGTTTCTTCCAGGCCGACGAGGGCGATCGCGCCGTGCCCACGGTCAGCTTCGGCAACATGCCTGCGCCTGGAACGCCTGAATCGCTGCCTCCCGCGGCTGGTCCGGGAGGCCCACCCGCACCGGGTTCAGCAGGCCCACCTCCCCAGCGGTAAGCCGAACGCGCTAACCGCTCGAGCGGATCCAATCCGCCTCGAATCGCGAGACGTAAGCCTCGACCGCGACTGAGTCTTTCGTCTCGATATCGAGCTCGTGGTTCACGTCGAGTCCGCTCACCGTCCAGTTGGCCGACCCAAGAATCAGCTCCGCGTCGAACAATCCGATCTTGGCGTGCAGCAAAGCGCCCTTGGGCACCGGATACCACCGGACTCCCACTCCGCCGGCATGCAGTAGGGCAAAGGCGTGGAGGTTGTACGACTGATTTGGGTCGAGCAGCACCCGAACCGCAACTCCGCGATGCTCGGCGATCACCAGATCAGCCACGACGGTCGGATCGGTCAGCGTGAAGACTTCGGCCAGAACCTGACGTGTCACGCGCCGCAAAGCGCCTTCGAGCATCGCCCGAATCTCTACGCCTGGCGCCGTCTGCGCGATTTCACCCGCAGCCATCGCAAGCGGCGACGGACGCCCCCCTGCGAGGGCCCAGTCCTGATCGAAGATCCCGGCCAACCGGTTCACCTCGATCGTGATCCGCGTCTCGAGCACGTAATCGTGATTGCGGTCGCTGGCTTTGCCCCAATTCATTCCCCCAACCGCGGCCTCCCCGTCCGCGATCAGCAGCTTCACGTGATCGATCTGATGCCGCGCATCGTCGACGGGGTAAACGCGCTCGGGAACGTGGAGGCGGTCCAGCTGAACGGCTGATTTTCGGCTTTGTTTCACAGTCGGGTCCGTGATCACGCGCACGTCGACGCCACGTTCTCGGGCCGCGCCCAACACGCTCACGATGTCGCTGCGCCCCAGCTCGTACATCTCGACCAGCACGCGATGCGACGCGGATCCGATCAAGCTGCCTACCAGCTGGAAGATGTGGGCGTCCTGCCACAGCCGGACGTCATGTCCGGCTGACGACCCGGCCGCCACCAGGGCCGTCGCGCCGGACGCAGCAGCTGGATTCGAGCAGCCCGCCAGGGAGAGGAGGAACAGGGAGAGCAAGCAGACCACTCGAACCACAGCGCGCCACACAGTAAGCGCCGCGAGGTCGCGCGCCAACCCAGGCTGTTAATTTCGGCTGCGTGCCCGCCAGCACCTACAGCAATGAAAGATGTGGATCGTCGCGACAAAGCGGCACTTTGGTTGATGAAAACCCAGGATCGTCGCGACGATCCGAGAATTGGCTCCACGCGCCATCCATCGGCTGGAGTCGCCTGGATTCGACCACTCAAAACAGCGAGGTGACGGTCTCAGATTCTCGGGTTGACGAACCTGGCTAGATCGTCTCCACTTTCATGCCCGGCCTTGCGCCGAGCAGCTTGTCGGCGCGAGCCTCGCGCACGCCCACCTCGAGATAGCCCATGCTGCCGATGTAGACGAACGGCTCACCCGGCCTCGCCTCCGCATACGTCTTGGCGGTGGTGACGATGTCGTGACCGTGGACGCGCAGCTTGCGGGCCGGCGGTTTCACGTTGGTGACGAGATTGCCAAAACCATCCGTCCACAGCACCCGCGGTCCGCTGTCTGGTAGTGGCGCGGGCGGATCGGTCGGCGGACCCAGCGAGGAGAGGGGCACGCCCGATGCGAGCGCCGCGGCGGCTGGGGCGAAAACATCGCGCCCTTCGAAAGTTGGCGCTCCATGTGGGCGCGGCGCCAGCTCGTGCACCGCCTGGACTCCGACCTCATCGATCACGATCGCAAACAGCCCATTGTCCGGGCCGATGTAAAAACGCCCACCGGCCTGGACCACCAGCCGCCGGCGTGTGCTCCCCACTCCCGGATCGACCACCGCCAGGTGAACCGAACCGCCTCCAAAGTGCCGGGTCCCCGCAAACAGCATGAAGGCGCCCGCCGACACGTCGAAACGGGGCACTTCGTGCGAAACGTCGACCAGGACCGCGTGCGGGCAGCCGGTGAGCACCACCGCCTTCATCGCCGCGACCAGCGGCGAGCCCGAGCCGAAATCGCTCGTGAAAGTCACGATCGGCGGCGCTGCTACGCCGCTACCAGTATCTGGTTTCTTTCCAGGGGTCGGCTTCGTCGTGGTAGCCACGCTGTTCCCAGAAACCTAGCCGGTTGCGCTCCATGAACTCAAGTCCACGCAACCATTTCGCCGACTTCCAGAAGTATTTCGAGGGGACGAACAGCCGCAGCGGCCATCCGTGCTCGGGGGTCAGATCCTCGCCGTTCCAGCCGTAGCAGAGCAGATTGTCGGGGCCGTCCAGAACGCTCAGCGGCACAGAGGTCGTGTAGCCGTACTCGCAGTGGGCCGTCACGTACTTGGCTTCGGGCTTCGGCTTGACGCGATCGAGGATCTCTCGAATGGGGACGCCCGTCCACCGATCACCGAGGCGGCTCCAACCGGTCACGCAATGAATGTCAGCGACGACCTCTTTCGAAGGCAGAGCCCGCAGCTCCCCGTAGTCGAGCGTTAGCTCGTTCTCAACCGCGCCGAAGACTTTGAAATCCCACCTCGCGATGTCCGTGCTGGGCACCGGACCGAAATGGAGCAGGGGCCACCGATCCGGCGCGGTCAGCGTCTGTCCGGGCGGGATGCGCGTCGCATCGACCCCTTCCCGAACGCGGTTGCGTTTGAACAGCGAGGCCACGAAAGGCGAGTATAGGGAGGCGGGTATACTCCGCCTTCAGCGCTCGGTGCGACTCTGTGGGCCCGTAGCTCAGCTGGGAGAGCGCGTGAATCGCACTCACGAGGCCAGGGGTTCGAATCCCCTCGGGTCCACCAGTGTTCAACTGACGCTGATCGCTGACACTGAGAGCCCCGTTTTCTGACGCAGCCTTTCGTAGGGCGTCTGGCCATCGAGAGGTGCGTGCGGGCGTTCGAAATTGTAGAAGTGCTCCCACTCTCGGAGCTTGGCGTTAAGAATGGCACTGTCATCTACGACCACACCGTCGAGCAGGCGATAGCCCCTTTGTGATGATGTTATGATGCAAGCTGATGCGTACGACGTTGAACCTGGACGAAGATGTCGCACGGCCACTGGCCGAGATGGCCCGACGCAGTCATCGCTCGCTATCTCGCGTCGCCAACGATCTCCTGCGCGCGGGTCTGCGGGCTGCTCAGACAAAGCCGAAGCTGACGCCATATAGGCCGGCCGTCTTCGATACGGGAGAACCGCTAGTCGACGTCACAGACGTCGCGGAGGCCCTCGAGCTTCTCGAGCGTGGGTGAGGCCGCCTCACTGGTCGATGCGAACCTCGTGCTCTGGGCGCATCACCGCCAGTTCGCGCAGCACCATGTCGCTCTTGAATGGTGGACGAAGACACTCAACTCATCGCCCCAAGTCGGGCTCGCGTGGCCTACGATCGTTGCCTTCCTGCGGATCTCGACACATCCCAGAGCGCTCCGGCGGCCGCTGCGTATCAACGTGGCCTGGTCGGAAGTGATGCGCTGGCTCGATCGGCCGAACGTGTGGATCCCGGTTCCCACGGAGCGCCATCCGGCGATCCTCGATGGGCTCTTGGGCAAGGGCGGCGTCAGCGGCAACCACGTGCCAGATGCAGATCTAGCGGCGCTCGCGATCGAGTGGGGCCTCGAGCTGCTCAGTGCCGACCGTGACTTTGCACGATACCCAGGTTTGCGTTGGCGCGATCCACTCACGACTTAGATTCGGCAGGTCGATGGAGCCCGATCCGCCGGCCGCGGCTGAAGCGACGGGCGACGACTTGTCACCCGCCGCCTCAAGCCAGCGCGATCTAGCCGCTCGTCAACAGCGTGTTGACCTGGTTCGCGGCGTCGTCCAGTGCCTGCTTCGCAGACTTCTTACCCGACAGGGCGTTCCCGATCTCGGTGCTCAGGTCCCCGATTGCCTCGTTCCACGTTGGCAGCGCCGGATCGAATACCGCCGTCGGCAGCTGCTGCGGAGCGGCCAGGAGAATCGGGTTTGCCGGGTAGAAAGACGTCTGCATGTCCTTGTACGCCGACTGCCGGACCGGCATGTATCCGGTTTGCTCCGACCAGTACTCCGTCTCAGCTTTGCTGGTCACGAACTTCACGTACTGGAATGCACCTTGCTGCACCGCCTGCGATGCGTGGCTGAAGATGCACACGTTCGTGCCCTGAATCAGCGCGTGGTTGCCGTACGGACCGCTCGGCTGAACGGCGGTCTTCATGGTGAACTTCCCCGCGACCGCCTGCTGCTTGTATGAGTAACCCGCGATGGTGCCGATGCTCATCGCCTCCTTGCCGGAGCCGAAATCGGCATCGTCATAACCGTTGATTGTGTGCACGTAGCCTGCGGAGATCGCATCGCGCCACATCTGAAGAGCTTTGACGCCCGTGTCCGAATTGAAAGTGGCCTTGCTCTGATCGCTCGACAGCAGGCTGCCGCCGTAGTCCATCAGCATCTCTTCGAAGATCAGCTCCATGGAGTTCGAGTTGTCCGTTCCCCAGTGGCCGTTCGCGGTGAGCTTCTTGGCGTCAGTGAAAAACTCGTCCCAGGTGGCGGGCGGCCCACTCAGGCCGGCCTGCTTGAAGAGATCGTCGTTGTAGTACAGGACGAAGTCGGATTTGTTGAACGGGAACATGAACTGCTTGCCGCTCAGCTTCCCGTCGTTGAGGAAGACCGGAAAGTAATCGCTCAGCTCAGATGACGCGAGCCCATCTTTGGCGTTGATGTACGGCGTCATGTCGGCTATGGCATGTGACTGGTTGTACTTGGCGGCCCAGTTTTCGTAGCACTGGGCCAGATCGGGAGGATTTCCGGCCGCGATCGCGGCCAGCGTCTTCGTGTTAAGCGTGTTGTAGTCGGGGTAGACCTGCAGCTGCACCGTCACGTTGCTCTGGCTCGAGTTGAAATCGCTGGTGATCTTTTCGAGCGTCGGTTTCAGCGAACCACCCGCCATCGCCTCCCAGAACTGGACGGTCACCTTTTGATTCAGGGCGCCCAGCTGGCCCGACGAGCCTCCGCCGGAACTGCTTCCGCACGCGGCCACCAACAGCGCCGCCACGACTCCGAGACGCCACCACCTCTTCATGCTCAAACCTCTCCCATTCGAACTAGCCACGAATACCAGTGGCCGCAATTCCGCCAACCAACTGCCTTTGTGCGAACAGAAACAGAACCAAAATCGGCAGAGTCGTCATGAGTGCTCCAGCCGCCAACAGCATCGGCTGATGGTTGTCCGTGATATTGAATCCGGCGAGCGCCACTTGCAAGGGCCGGTACCGATCGGTCGACGTCACGATCAAAGGCCAGAGAAATGCGTTCCAGCCGAGCACGAAGTGGAACAGCGCGACCGTGACGATGACCGGACGCGCGAGCGGCAGGGCGATCGACCACAGATAGCGAAGGTGCGAGCAGCCGTCGAGCTGCGCCGCGTCCCACAGGTCGCGCGGCAGGGTCAAGAAAAACTGGCGGAAGAGAAAGATCCCGAACACGCTCGCGCCGAAGGGGACGATCTGAGCCTGATAGCTGTCCAGCCACTGCAGATGGGTGAGCGTGATGTAGTTCGGGACCAGAGTGACTTCGCTCGGCACCATGTAGATCGCCAGCACGAGACCGAAGATCAAAGACTTCCCGGCGAATGACATCGCGGCGAAGGCGTATCCGGCCAGGGCCGATGTGGCCAGGACGAGCAGAGTCGTCGCTCCCGCGACAAAGATGGTGTTCCCGTAAAACCGGAGCCAGGGCACTTCGCTCCACGCCTCGGTGTAGTTGCTCCAGACCCAGTTCGGCCACAGCACCGGCGGAAATTGATAGAGCTGGTTGGGTTCGTTGAGCGAGGTCACAACCATCCAGTAGAAGGGGAAGGCGAAGACCACTGCGACGAAGATAAGCACCAGGTACCGGACAAGCTGGCCGGTGAGCGATCGCGTCATCGGTAAAAGACCCGTCTCGACGCGACCCGCATCTGGATGACCGTGACGGCCAGGATGATCGCGAACAGCGCGACCGAGATGGCGGAGGCATAGCCGGCGCGAAAGAACTCGAACGCCTGCTTGTACAGATAGACGCCGATCGTGAGCGCGGCTCGGTCCGGCCCGCCGGTCACGCCGGCGTCACTCTCGGTCAGGACGTAAACCACGTTGAAGACCTTGAACGAACCGATGCTGGAGATCAGCAGCACGAAATAAGTTGTCGGTGAGAGCAGCGGCCAGGTGACGCGCCGGAAGACCTGCCATGCGCTGGCGCCGTCCACCCGCGCCGCCTCTTGCAGGTCGGGCGGGATGTTGGCCAGCCCCGCCAGGAAGATGACGACGTTGAACCCCACGGTGGCCCAGAGCGAATAGATGATCACGGACGGCATGATCGTGTTGGAGTCGATCAGCCAGGCGATCTTGGGCAAGTGGAACAGCACCAGCACGCTGTTCAGAAGACCGTAGTCGTGGTTGAAGATCCACTGCCAGATCACGATGGTCGCGACCGCGGGAGTCACATATGGAGCGAAAACGGCGGCCCTGAATATCGAGCGGCCGCGAATGCGCGTGTTCAGCAGCATCGCCAGCGCAAGCGCAAGAGCGGTTCCGACCGGCACCGTGACCGCGACGAAGTAACAGGTCTGCCACAGCGATTTCCACCAGAGCGGGTCATGCTCCATCCGCTGGTAGTTGCCGGCGCCGATGAACGAAGCGTCGGAGCTGATGAGGTCCCACCGGTATAGCGACAGGACGAAGATCCAGATCGCCGGCAGTACGACGAACACGAGCAGAATGGCCAGCGCGGGGGCGAGGAACAGATAGGCCTCACCGGCCCGCCCCTCGATTCGCGCCGCGGGACGCACGCCGGCGATTCGCGCCCCCATCGCCTCACGCACCCGTGTGGCCATCGAGTGAACCAAGAGTATCGCCGAGAACGGCCGCGCTGGGCCAGCAGCCTCGGCGTGGCTATGATGTTCGACTTCAGTGGCGCGGGCGACGACGGTCCTCACCTTTCTCGCGACCGGCAACCCGACAGGGCTGAAATTCACGGTCGAGCATGGCGGTGCCCGTGCGCTGTTCGATTTCGGCCGCGAGCATGCGCCCGGGCGCAACGTCTTTTCGCTCGGTCTCGAACCTCGACCGGGCCGCGAGCTCGAGGACCTGCTGGCCGTAGGTATGGCGCCGCAGCTCGAGGGCGTCTACAGGAGCTGGGACGGCCGGACGAGCGTGTTCATCAGCCACATGCACCTCGACCACACCATGCTCGTGCGCCATCTCCACCCCGACGTCCCTCTGTACTACCCAGCCGCGATGGAAGAGCTCCGGGCGGCCTGCGTCGCAACCGGTTACGCCGCATGGCGAACGCCGGCCGGGATTGCGGCTGAGGACCGGCAGACGATTCGTTGTGGCGAGATCGAAGTCGAGTTCGTAGCGGTCGACCATGATCTGCCTGGCGCGACCGGTTTCCTGGTCCGGACACCGGACCTGAGACTGGCGTACACGAGCGATCATCGCTGGCACGGCCTGCACCCCGAGCTGACCGAAACCTTTGCGCATGCCGCCCATGGAGTCGACGTGCTGGTCCAGGAGGCGGTGTCGCTCGCTCCTCGCGATCCGCCGATCACGGCCGGCGGCGCGCCGCCGGAGCGGCTGACCGAGGCGCAGGTGATGCCCCGCATCGAGGAGGCCATGGACCGGATTCGCGGACTTGTTGTTGTCAACCTCTACCCGATGAACCGGGAGCGGGTGGCCGCACTCGGGCGGGCCGCCCACGACCGCGGACGCGTCCTGCTGCTCGAACCTCGAGAGGCAGCCGTCGCCGGTTGGAACGTGGTTCTCGACGACGTCCAGGCCGTCGCGAGCGATCCGTCTCGTTACTGCGTGGGGCTCAGCTTCGGCTCGCTTCCAACCTTGATCGACTTGAAGCCGCCCGAAGGCTCAGCCTTCATACAGTCGGACGGCTCGCCACTCGGCACCTGGGACCCGGCGTGGAACGTGATGCTGGCATGGATTCAAGCCTTCGGCCTCGAGCTGATTCACATCGGCAGCAGCGGTCACTCAGCTCCCGACGACATCACGCGCATGGTCAGGACCGTCGGACCCGGCCTGGTCTTGCCCGTTCACACCCGCGCTCCCGAAGCGCTCGAAGTCGGCGGCGTCGCCCGGCTGATCCCCGTCCCGCTGCAGCCATACACGGCAGCGCAGCTGCGAGCGCTCAAAGACTGAGGTTCCAGGCGGCGATGTCTTCGGAGACGTCGTAAGCCGTAAGGTCGTAGCTGACCGGGGTGATCGTCACCCAGCCCGCCTCGAGCGCTGCCGCGTCGGTCGATCGATCGCTGTCCGTCATCTGGTAGGTGGCGGTGGAGAGATACACCGTCCGGCCTTTTTCTTTACGCGGTGTGTAGTCGTGCTCGTAGCCAGACTCACCCATCCTGGTCACCTTGATCCCTTTGATCTTGCTCGCGGGCAGATTGGGAACGTTGACGTTGAGCAGCACTTTCCGCGGCAGACCCAGCTCGAGAACCCTGGCCGCCATCAGCCGCGTAAACCGCGCGGCCGCACTCCATTTCGGAGCCGTGAAAGCGTTGAGCGATACGGCGAAGGACGGAATCCCGAGCATGCGTGCTTCGGTCGCCGCGGAGACGGTCCCTGAGTAGATGACGTTGGTGCCGGTGTTGGGTCCCAGGTTGATCGCGCTGACGACCAGGTCGGGCGGATGATCGAGCAGCCTGGCGACGGCGAGCTTCACACAATCGGCCGGCATTCCATTGACGGCATAGCCGGCGGATCGTGAGCCCACACGCACCTTCTTGACGACGAGTGGCGCAAGCGTGGTGATCGCATGGCCGACCGCAGAACGTTCGGCGTCAGGCGCCACGATGGTGACGGATCCGATCCGCGACAGCTCTTCGCGGGCGGCATGGAGGCCGGGCGAAGTGATGCCATCGTCGTTCGTGAGCAATATGCGTGGCCGAGATCGTCGACGCGACCGGCCGCTCACCCGGGCATCGTAAGCGGGCGAGGTCGCCGCATGCTGCGGCGACCTCTTATCTCAGCGAACCGTCACGGATAACCGACCACAACCACAGGGCGATCAGGATTCGCGATGGTCGACGAGCCCCCGACGCCGTTGACCACGTTGAGGATTCCTCCCTTCCCATGCGACGGGTCGAGGAAGATCGTGAACAGATCGACCAGGCTTCCCTTGGCGAGGTCAGTCGGCACCTCGAATCCATTGGCCGCAAAGATGTCGATTCCCTGATTGAAGAAGCTGTAGCTCCCCATGCCATAGCCGCGGAAACTCGTCACGTCATCGGCAATCCTGAAGGCGGCGTAGCCGGGAACCCCTGGCGCCTCCATCCATGCTGATTGACTCGGCACGTCATATGGCATCTCGTTCTGGAAGAACACATCGGTCCCTCCATCACCTCTCCAGATCACTTCGAACTTCTGGAAGTGCTCGACGAAGAGCCCGTATGCCGAAACGTTGTCGCCCTTGACCAGGACCCCGGTGTCGGCGCGATTCACATTCCAGCCCACGCCGTTCCCATGGTCTGCACGCCACGCCCAGATGTCGTCGAGGATCGCGTTGTTGCTGTTCACCACGAGTGCCGTTTCAACTTGACCGGCATGCGGGCCCCCGACGCGGAAGAAAACGTCATATAAGCCCGATGGGTCAGATGCGCTGGCCTCGTCCCGCCCCTCATCATCGCTACTGCCGACACGCAGCAAGGCCTGCGATTTCTTGGCACCCGCGTCAAAGATGACCCCCGACACCAGGACTCCGCGATTGCTGTGGATGTCCATCGCAGGTGCACCGTCCTGAGGCACGAGCGTGGCCATACCAAGCCCGAGCACCACTGTGTCCGGACGGGTCACCTCGATTGGTTGCTCGAGGTTGTAGACGCCCGGTGTGAGGATGAGGTTTTGTCCCCGGTGCAGCTCGCGATTGATCTCGGCGCCGGAATCGTTCGGCGTCGCGATGAAGAACTTTTCAATGGGTATCGCCGTGCCCGGAGTGGGCCCGGCCGTCCACGTCGGGCCGACGTTGTTGTGCTGAACCGCGGGAACGAAAACCTTGTACCCAGCCGAATCCATGTATAGGTATGGCGCTTCGCGGTCGACCGGGGTTTTCGCCAGGGTCGTGAATGGGAAGCCCTGCCCCGGAACTGCGCCCACGTCGCCCATGAAGACCTGGTTCCACACCGGATTCGACCAGAACAAGCCAACATTGCTGTTGCGCACGAAGAACTGCTGCTGTGAGCCGTTGATCACCCCGATCGAAACCGTCGAATCGGCAATGAAGCCGCCGCTCGTGAACGCCTTGCGTGCGCAGTAATCGAAGAGGAACAGGAATCCGTTGATCGCCACACGGCGCATTGGCGCGGCTTGCGATACGGCCCATAGCTCATGCGAGTTCACGCACGCGTCCGCCTCGCCGTCCACCGGCCTCGGCGCGTTGACATGAGTGCTCGACGTTGTCTCGTTCAGGGTGAGGTTGGATAGGGATCGCCAGAAGTTGTTCAGCGCAATGCAGTAGGTGCCTTTGTCGTCTTGAAAACACTGACTGTTCAGCACTTCCACCAAACCGTTGATGACGACATCGTGGGGGGACTGTCCGAGACCTGCCACCGTCGTGTAGTAACCGACTTGAAAGATGAGTGGCTTTGTGGCCGTGCCGTAAGTCCCAGGCTTGAAAAAGATGGCGTCGCGCCGCGTGCCGAACTGATTGGGCACCTGAGCGACAGCTATCGAATCGAGCTCGGCCTGGATCGAAGCCTGATCCATGTCCGGGCTGAAGATGTGCACGCTCGACCCAAGATCGGGCGCAGTCGGGCTTGAATCGTTGGCAGTCACGATCCCAATCGATGACCAGACGAGCGCGATCACCGAGCCGACAACCGCAAGCAATTTCATCTCGCACCTCCAGCTATCCCATCCACAACAGCCGCCCCGCTTCCAGCTCAGGTCATCGCATCACCACCTCGGCACTTAGTCTCAGATCGCGGGATGATCGACCGGCGCGCAGCACGTAAGTTCCGGGCTGTGTGACCCAACCGCCCGCGAGCTCGTCGAAGCGCATGAATGCGCGGGCCGGCACTTTCAATCGCGCTGCGACCGACTCGCCCGCCTCCGCTTCGATTCCGGTGAATCCCCCCAGCACTCTGAGCGGCCGGCGTGGATCGTCATCGGGTCCTTCGAGGTACACCTGCACCACTTCGTGCCCGGTCCTGGTGCCGGCGTTGCGCACGATCACAGAGAGATCCAGATCGCGACCGGGGTCGAGCGACGTCGTGGCAGGAGTGATCGACGCGTAATCCCACTCCGTATAGCCGAGGCCGTGGCCGAAACCAAACAGCGGCTCGATCCCCTTTCGATCGAACCCGCGATATCCGACGAGCAGCCCTTCGGAATAGACCAAAGCGCCGGACTCCGGCGTCGCCTGCATGACCGGCGAGTCCGTTTCGAGGCGAGGGAGAGAGATCGGGAGCCTACCGCCCGGCTCGCCGTTTCCGCTCAGGACTTCGGCCAGCGCCTCACCAAACGCCTGGCCGGGCAACCAGGCCTGGATGACGGCAGGCACTGCTTCGGCCCACGGCATCAGCACCGGCATTCCGGAGTTGACCACGACGACCGTGTTCGGATTGGCGGCCGCGACCCGGCGCACCAGTTCGTCCTGCCGGCCGGGCAGCGCCAGCGTGGTCCGGTCATACCCCTCGCTCTCTGTTCCGTCGGCTGACCCGACCACGACCACGGCCACGTCCGCGGCCGCCGCCGCCTGGACCGCTTCGTCGAGCAGCCGCTCGTCGTCGAGTTGCGGCCCGATGCCCATGCGCATGGCCGGCAGCTGGCCGCCGATCGTCAGCTCGACCGCGACTTCGACCTCGCGACCCTTGCGGAAACCGGCGGTCACGCGAAGCTCTTGCGGTCGAGACAGTGCCTCGACTGACTCTTGTGGCTGCGGATGGTCGGCCTCACCCGCCACCGATCCGTCGATCACGACCCGAATGTGACCTACGCCGGCCGCACCGATTTCATGCGGCCCGTCGACATCAGGCTTGAATCGCGCGCGGAGCACGATCTGGGACCCACGATCCGACCAGCCTTCCGGCAACCCGTCCCACCATGTGACATCGGTCTTCGAAAACGGCGCGTCATGGATCACTGTGCCGTCCGCGGTGCGAATCGTGAGCCGCACACCATTCTTTCCGGTCACAGGGTCGTGCACTGAGCCTTCGGCCGGCGCAGGAACCGTCGCGCTGGTGATACAACCCTGGCTGACCGTCACCTGCGCGTCGAGCGCCTCGCCAATCGACTCGGCGATGCCAGGCCGCTTGACCGGCAGCACGCGCACGCTTCCACCGCCTTGCATTTGCGGTTCGATTGCGTTGGGCCCGATGACAGCGACCCGCGCCGCGCTTCCCGCCCACAGGGGCAACAGCCCCTCGTTGCGGAGCAGCACGAATGACCGCGCCGTCACGTCGCGGACAACTGCCGGATCGATCAAGGCCGAGTGACTCGATGCAATCTGGCCAGATCCGTCGGGTGAGGCCGAACCGTTCAATGCGCGCATGCGCTGGGCCAGAAGCAAGAGTCGCGACACCTTGTCGTCGATCTCC
>DATLKH010000314.1:0-8261 GCA_035538475.1 Candidatus Dormiibacterota bacterium
GGTTGATTGGACCAGTCCATCGCGCCCCTCCCATTCGAACCCGGAATCCCGAGCGTCTGGCCTGCGGTTTAGCACAATCTGACGATGGCGTCAATGATCAACACCCGGCTGTGCGGGAGTAGAGCGAATCTGTGCTGAAGCGGAAAGCGATCCTGTCGCTCGTGGATGGCAGGATCGTCTTGACCCCATCGAGTTGACCGACACAACGCAGGGCTGTGGAGCCCACGCCCGGATTCGAACCGGGGACCTTTTCCTTACCAAGGAAATGCTCTACCGCCTGAGCTACGTGGGCGGGGCTAGCCTTCCGATTCTATCTGCTGGATACTGTGCCCCAATTCGATGCCAACCATCGACCAGCGGCTCGATCAAGTCCGCACCCGCCTACGCCGCCTCACCCCAGAGGAGGCGGCGGCCGAGCGGGCAGCCGGCGCGCTGCTGATCGACACACGAACCTCAGAGCAGAGACAGCGGGACGGCGCGCTCCCTGGAGCGCTCGAGATCGACCGCACCGTTTTGGAGTGGCGCCTGGACCCGACTTCGCCTTACCGCATCGACCAAGCCACCGGTCACGACGTCCGCGTGATCGTGATCTGCGACCAGGGCTTCTCTTCTAGCCTCGCCGCCGCCTCGCTGCAGGACCTCGGCCTGGTCAACACGACCGACGTCATCGGCGGTTTCCAGGCCTGGAAGGCGGCCGGGCTGCCGGTCGAGCTCTAGTCGAACCACGCTCGATTCAGCCTCTGTGGCGCCAAAACGGCGTATCGCGGGGGGCTGATTGACGGTTTTGGCGCCAAAGGGGGCCAAAGCAGCGAACAGGCGGTTAAACGCCCGAGGACACCTTCCCCACATCGGTGAGGATCTCGGCCCGTCCGCGAACCTTGATCGCCGCCGTCAGCTCCGTGAACTGAGCGACCAGCACCTCGCCGGCGTCCAGGCGCTCTGAGTGGTGTGACCTCGTGTCCTTGCCGCGCGTGAGCCCCATGATCACCACGCCGTCCTCCAGCGCCTTGACCACGATGTAGCGACCGTTACCCTCGTCTTCCCCGTTCTCCATTGCCCCTTCCATTGCCATTGGACTGCGCTTTCGGCCGCACCGTCTCGAGCTTGGTGGCGGCCGCACCGACCAACTCGTCGATCTCAGCCACAAGCGCCGGACCGGCGAGGACATGATATCGATCGGCGTTCACTACCACCTCACGGTTTCCGACCTGCACATGGAGCACGACATCGTCCGAGCCCGGATGGCGAGCGAAGACAGCCTCCAGGCGCTCGGCAAGTCCCGCGTCGGAGCTTGGGATGCGCACGTGAACTAGCTGCCGGCGCGCCACGGGCAAGCACTCGGGGTCATCCCACAGCCAGGCCATGTCGGCCACGACCGACGCGGTTTCGATCTCCGTCTCCATCTCCGGCTCCACCGGTGACACGCTGACCGCGCGGGTGCTGCCGGCCCGTGCATCGACCTTGCCCTGTACGACCACGACCCTGTCCGGCTCGAACAAGTGTCGCGTCTGCTCGAACGTACGGGGAAAGAGAACGACGTCGACTGTTCCAGTCAGGTCTTCCAGCGTGGCGTAAGCCATGATCTGGCCCTTCCGCGTGACCACGCGGCGAACTTCGCGCACCAGGCCGGCAACCCGGACCTCGGTGTCCTGCAGCGCGCTCGTCACCTCCACCGCCTGTGTGTCGGCGAGCTTGGCCAGCTCGGCAGAGATCCGGCGCAGCGGGTGATCGCTCAGGTAGAGGCCGAGCAGCTCTTTCTCGAGCCTCAGCTTTTCCTCGCCCGGCATCGGCTTCACGTCGATCGCCAGACCAAAGTTGGTCACGTCTTCCTCATCCGAACCGATGAGGTCGTACATGCTGATCTGGCCGGCTTCGCGATCCTTGCGCGCCCGCTCCGCGCGAGCGATGAAGTGCTCGAGCACAGTCAGCAGCCACGCCCGTTCTCCGAGTGAGTCGCATGCACCTGACTGAACCAGCGACTCGAGCACGCGCCGGTTCACGTCCTGCAGCGCAGACGTCCTCTCGCACAGCTCCTCGAGCGACCTGAACGGACCGGCCTCGTCGCGGAGCTTGACGATGTTCTCGATCGCGTTGCGACCGACGTTCTTGATCGCCGCCAGTCCGAAGAGAATGCGTCCGTCGGTCATCGAAAAATCAGTGCGTGAGTGATTGATGTCGGGAGCGAGAACATCGATGCCACGCAGCTTGCAGTCGACGATCGCAGTCGCCACGCGCTCCGCATTTCCTTCCATGTGGACCAACAGGGCGGTCATGTACTCGAGCGGAAAGTTCGCCTTCAAGTACGCGGTTTGATACGTGGTGACCGCATAAGCGGCCGAGTGACTCTTGTTGAAACCGTAGGAGGCGAAAGCGGCGATGCGGTCGAAGAGATGCTCCGCTTGTGCCTCCGGTAGACCCTTCTTGACCGCTCCCTGGACGAATTTCTGGCGCTGTTGCGCCATCTTCACTTTGTCCTTCTTCCCCATCGCGGAACGGAGAATGTCCGCTTCCGAGAGCTTGAAGTCGGCGAGTATACGGGCCGCCTCCATCACCTGCTCCTGATAGGTGAAGACTCCGTACGTGGGTTCCAGAATCGGCTCGAGCCACTCGTGTGGATACTCGATGCGCTCACGTCCGTGCTTCCGAGCCACATAGGCCGGAATGTCCTGCATCGGCCCAGGGCGGAAGAGCGCGATCGCGACGATGATGTCCTCGAATCGCGACGGCTTCATGTCCATGATCATTCGGCGCATGCCCGCGCCTTCCAGCTGGAACAGGCCGTGCGTGTCGCCACTCGAGATCAATTCATAGGTCTTGGCATCGTCGAACGGTAGATGCTCGAGGTCGATGTCGATTCCTTGCCGCTCTTTGACCAGGCGAATGCAAGTGGAGATGATGTCGAGGTTCTGAAGCCCGAGGAAGTCGATCTTCAACAGCCCGATATCGCCGACCGCCTTCATGTCGTACTGCGTGATCACCGCTTCACGGCCGGGCCCGTACTGCAGCGGCGTGTAGTGGACCAGCGGTTCCGGCGCGATCACGACACCGGCGGCGTGCGTGCTGACGTTGCGTGACACGCCCTCGAGAGTTTTCGCGACGTCGATCAATCGCTTCGCGTCCTCAGCCGATTCGTAGGCCTCGCGAAACTCGGGGACCTCCTTGAGCGTGTCCTCGAGCGACTTCGAGCGGCCCTGCCAGACCGGGACGAGCTTGGCGAGACGGTCTGTGTCGCGCAGCGGAACCTCGAGCACGCGACCCACGTCACGAATCGCGGCCTTAGACGCCATCGTGGTGAACGTGATGATCTGTGCCACGCGCTCCGCGCCGTACTTTTCCGAGACGTAGCGGATGACCCGCTCGCGGCCCTCAACGGAGAAGTCGCAATCGATGTCGGGCATCGAGACGCGGTCGATGTTGAGGAACCGCTCGAAGATCAAGCCGTGCTCAATCGGGTCGAGGTTGGTGATGCCCAGGCAGTACGACACAAGGCTGCCGGCCGCGCTTCCACGGCCCGGCCCGACCACGATGCCGTTCTTGCGTGCGTAGTTGTAGAAGTCCCACACGATCAGGAAGTACGAGGCATAGCCGGTCTGGCTTATGACGGCAAGCTCGAGCTCCGCCCGCTCTTTCGCGGCGGGAGTCGGTGCGCCAAAACGCCAATCCAGTCCCTGCATCACGAGCTTGCGCAGGTACTGGTCCGGCGTCAGTCCGTCGGGCACGTCGAACGGCGGCAGCAGCGTGGCCCCGAGGTTGAGCTTCAGGTTCACCTGTTCGGCAACCTCGAGAGTGCTTGCGAGCGCTTCCGGGAGATCCGAGAACGTTTCGATCATCTCCTCGGGCGTCTTCAGGTAGTTCTCCTGCGTCGAGAACCGCCAGCGGTTTGGATCGTTGAAGCGCGCCCCGGTTTGGAGGCAGAGCAGGACGTCATGGGCCTCTGAATCGTGGCGGTGCACGTAGTGCAGGTCGTTCGTAGCGCAGACGCGCAAGCCGAACTCCTTGCCGAAGCGACCCAGCGTCTCGTTGACTGCGATCTGCCTGTCGATTCCATGGCGTTGGACTTCGAGCAGAAACCGATCCTTGCCGAAGATGTCGCGGTAGGTGGCGACCGATTCCCGTGCACCGTCGACATCGCCGTCGACGATCTTGCTCGCAGCCTCACCTTGCAGGCACCCCGACAAAGCGATCAGCCCGTCCGAATGCGCGGCCAGGACCTCTTTGTCGATGCGGGGCTTGTAGTACATGCCTTCCATCTGGCCGACTGTGCACAGGCGCATCAAATTCACGTAACCCGTCGCGTCGGCGGCGAGCAGAGTCAGGTGGTTGGGATCGCGGTCCACGCGGCCTTCGCGCAGCAGCCGCGATCGCGGAGCGACGTAAACCTCGCAGCCGATGATCGGCTTGACGCCGTGGTCTTTGCAGGACTTGTAGAAATGGATGGCGCCGTACATGACGCCGTGATCCGTAAGCGCGATCGCGGGCATGCCGAGCTCTGCGGCGCGGGCAACCATGGCTGGAATCCGGCTCGCTCCGTCGAGCAGCGAGTACTCGGTGTGATTGTGGAGGTGAACGAAGGTTTTTGGGGCGTGCGGCATCGTTTGGATTGGGTGTGGCGGACCCCTCGGATAGTCTAAGGGCTGCTATGGCCCGCCTCGCCCTTCCTGCGCTGGCTCGAGGACCAGCCGAGATGGCGCATTCTGGCATCCGCGAAGTCGCCAATGAAGCCATGCGCACGCCGGGTGCGATCCGGCTCGACGTCGGCCAGCCTGACTTTCCCACTCCGCAGCACATCAAGGATGCAGGCAAACGGGCGATCGACGAGAACATGACTTTCTACACGCACACGCAGGGATTGATTTCGCTGCGCGAGCGCCTCGTCGACAAGCTCCAGCGCGTGAACGGAATCAAGTCGACGCCCGAAGCCATCGCTTGCGGACCTGGTGGCGTGGGGGCGCTCGCGGCAACTCTGGCAGCGATGGTCGAGAAAGGCGATGAGGTCTTATTGCCCGATCCCGGCTGGCCGAACTACCGCATGATGCTGCCCTGGCTCGGAGTGCGCGGCGTTTATTACCCATGCCCTCCGGCAATTCGTTTCCAACCCGATCTCGACGCTCTGAAGTCGCTTATCACCTCGCGCACCAGAGTTCTGGTCGTGAACAGCCCCAACAATCCAACCGGCGCCGTGTACCCGAGCGACACGATCGCCGCGATGATCGAGATCGCGCAGCGTCACAACCTCTGGCTGATCAGCGACGAGTGCTACGACCAGATCGTGCTCGACGGATCGTGGACGTCACCGGCCGGCATGGCGCCGGAAGATCCGCGAATAGCCACCGTCTTCACGTTCTCCAAGAGCTATGCGATGACTGGATGGCGCCTTGGTTACGTGACCGGCGCGCCCGAGCTGATCGACACCACGACGAAAATCCTCGAATCGAACGAATCGTGCGTGTCGACGATCAGCCAGGTCGCCGCCGAAGCTGCGCTGGACGGGCCGCAGGACTGCCTGGTGGAGATGGTGTCCGCATACCGGCGCCGTCGGGACCTCGCCGCCCGACTGCTCGAGCAGGCCGAGCTCTTCATCTCCGAGCCGGCCGGCGCTTTTTACATCATGGGCGACATCTCTCCGAGCGGCATGAAGGCCCGCGAGTTCGCTTTTGCCCTGCTTCGCGAACGGGGCGTGAGCGTGGCTCCGGGGACGGCCTTTGGCCACGTGGCGAAGGAGGCCGTCCGGATCAGTCTCGCCAGCTCGGATTCCGATCTCCAGGAAGGAATCAGCCGCCTGGCTGAATTCGTCCACAAAGGGCCGTAAGCCGGGTCACTTCGGTTATCCTGCCGCGGTTGAAATCGGGCGTAACCGTCCCAGCTCACGATCCGTTTGGCCCGACATGCTGATTCTGCGGCCGATCCTCTCGATGGTGGCCCGCTCCCTCGGTCCAGGCCGGCTTCGCCTGTCCGTGGTCAAGTTCGTCCAGCGACTGGACCGCCCGTAGCACCAGCAGCGCCAGCAGCACCGGCACGATCAAGAAGGCCAACCGCAGGCCGATCCAGTCGGACAGCTGCCCCAGCACGAACGGCGCGGCGGCGATCGCAACCCCCGAACCAAGGGCCGCTCGCGCGGCCGCGTGGTCCGGAGCGTGAGGCCACGCGGCGACCAGGCGGCCGACCGTCGTCGGATACAGGAGCGCCACCCCAAGGCCTGTAAGCGCCAACCCGGCCGCCGACAAAGCCAGGGGCGGCGCCGTCCAGAAGACCGCGAACCCGGCCGCTGCGACCGCGACGCAGGCCAGGATCAGGTTTCGGGCGGAAGGGATGCGGCGGGTGATCGGGAGAGCCAGTCCGCGGCCCACAGCCATCCCGACCAGAAAGAGTGACGCGAGCGCCGGTGCTTCCGCGGCGGACGCTCCGTGCCATTCAGCGATGGCCGACGCGGCCCAGAAAACCATGCAGAATTCGACGCTGACCGAAAGCACGAGGTCGATCCAGCGGCCGAAGATCGGAACGGCTGTGATGGCGGTTTCGGCGACTGTAGCCGGCGGCGCGGGCAGAGCGGCCCGGCCGAGGGGCAGCAGAACCGCGATCAGCACCGCAACCGCCGGCCCGAGATAGCCGGCGCGCCAGCCCAAACCGGCGGCGATGCCGGCGGCCACGGCAAGCGGCGCGATCACCGAGGCGCCGCTGGCGAAGCTGTTGATCTCTCCGAGTGCGGCCGTGGAGGCGTGTGGGTGGAGCGATACCAGGAGCGCGGGCACGAGCTGGATCATCAGCGCCGCACCGAGGCCGATCAGGACATCGCCGATCAAGGTCGGCGCGCGACCCGGCACGGCAAACAGGAGTCCGCCGAGCACCATCGCGCCGATCGAGAGTCGAAGTGCGTGGCTGCGTCCGACCCGCGCGACGAGAGCACCTCCGGTAAGGCCGACGAAGATCAGGCCGGCGGCAAAAACGCTCGTGTAGAAAGCCACATCTCCGCGCGTGACGCCCAGCTCCTTCTGCAGCGGCGCAAGCACCGCACCGAGACCGTTGAGCAGAAACGCCATGCACGCAAACGCCGCGTAGAGAAACCATGTGAGCGGCCCGCGCGTCATCCGCTAACGCTCGAGCAGAGCGACTGACTCGATGTGGTAGGTCTGAGGGAACATGTCGACGATCGCCGCTCGCCTGACTCGATACCCTCCGCGCACCAATGCAGCGATGTCTCGCGCATGCGTCGAAGGCTCACAAGAGATGTAGACCAGTCGATCCAGACCCAGCCTGATCAACTCCGCGGTCGCTTCTGGCTCACAACCCGCGCGCGGCGGATCCAGCACCGCGGCCTCGTATTGACCAAGACGAATCTGGCGCAGCGCTGACTCGACGCTGCCGGCCCTGCACTCGACTGGAACCGAATTGATGCGGGCGTTCAAACGGCCGAGCTTGACCGCGTGAGGGTTTTCTTCGATGGCGGTGACATGCGCGCCCTTGCGGCTCACCACCGCAGAGATCGTTCCGATTCCGGCGTACAGATCCAGCACGCGCTCCTGAGCTTTCGCGGTGAGCATCTCCAGGGCCGTGCGATACAGGACCTGCATCTGGCGAAAGTTCGTCTGCACAAACGTGTCGCTGGCCACGCGAAATTTGAGATCCCAGAGCTCGAGGGTCATCGCGTCGTCGAGAAGCACCGCCTCGGGCAGCAGCTCCGCGACTCGATGCGCGAACTCTTCGCGCGGCCAGCTTGGCTCTCGACCGTGAAAACGCAGCCGCCACAGCAATCCCGGACCGGTTGGCTCGACCGTCAAGAGCAGGTTTTGGAGACTGCTCAACTTCAGCTCGTTCGCCGATTGTGCGAACGCGGGCAGCGCCCGCTCGATGCGCTCGTCGTGGATGACGCAGCTGTCGATGGCGAGCACCGAGTGCGAGCGCATGCGGTGGAATCCGAAGCGCCATCCGTCTGGGGTGGAGACCGCCTCGAACTCCCCGCGGATGCGGTAGCGCCACGGCGCTTCCATGCCTAGCACCTGCGTGTCCGGCGGCAGGCGCAAACCGGCTTGTGACCACGCCTCCTCCACCACCTGCCGCTTCAACTCGAGCTGATGCTCGTAGCCCGCATGCTGCAGCTGGCAGCCGCCGCACGTTCCGAAGTACGGGCAAAGAGCAGCCACGCGATGGGGCGAGCTTTCGACGACTCGCGTGGCGGCTGCGATCGCCACGCCACCCTGCCGCCCTTTCGGTTCCGCCTCAACGACTTCGCCCGGAAGCGCGTAGCTGACCAGCCACACCTTGCC
>DATLKH010000315.1:0-10351 GCA_035538475.1 Candidatus Dormiibacterota bacterium
AGACACACTTGAAGCTGCTGGAAGCGGCGATGCCCGTGGTGGGCATCGCACTTCGCACCGTCCGTCTGCACCACGCAAACGAGCTCGCGCTCGCTCAATCGGTGCGCATTCAGGAGCTGGCCGCGCTGGCCGGTCATGAGCTGATGAGCGTGGTCACGAACATCGCCGATCAGGCGCGGACCATGCTCGAAGGTGTCGGCACGGTGTGCTGGGCCTTCGACACCGAGGGCCGCATCACCGCCGCGCGGGGCAGCGGAGACAGCGCAGCTGAAGAAGTTCTGGACTGGGCGGGATTGAACTCCGACGACAGGGTCGCGCCCCAGAGCATCGTCAGCGGCACCGCACACGATCACGCGTGGAGCTTGATTCCGCTCTGGTACGGCGACAGGCTCGTGGGCGCGATCGGCGCGGTGCATGCCTCCACGCTCGTGGCCGAGCCGAGCGCCGCGGCGCTCGATTTTGCCCGGCACGCCGCAGTGGCAATCGAAAACGCTCGACTTGTGGCTGAGACGCGAGGACGCATTCGAACCCTGGAAGCGGTCGCCGCCTTCACAGAGCTGACTCCCACCGAGCCGGACCGGGCTCGGGCGGAGATGGCGCGCTTGGTCAGTCGCGCGCTGGCCGGCTCACATGGCGAGCTGTGGCTGCTCGAAGACGGAGAGCTCGTCCGCCGCTCGGACAACGGCGACGACGCGCCAAAAGTCCCGGTATCGGACAGCGCTCAGCTGCTTCGCGCGCTCACGTCGGCCGCCGGCGGGCGGCGCCTGCGAGCGCTCCTCGACCTGCTCGGCGCTCCACCGGACGCCTTTGCGATTCCGATTCAAGTCGAAGGGAGGCTGGCTGGTCTGCTGGTGGCGCGGATGACTGCGGGTGGGGCGGAAACCCGCCGGCTCGCCGCTGTTCTCGCCGGCCAGGCCTCGGTTCTGCTCGGCCAGCTCGAGCTCGTGGACGCGCTCGACCGCGAACGAAGAATGATGAACGCGATCCTCCGCCACTCGCCGGTCGGTGTGATGCTCGAAGACGCCGCCGGCCGGATCGTTTACGCAGACCCAGAGGTCGAGGTCATCTACAGCCTGCAGGCCTCAGACATGCCCGGCCGCAGGCCGGACGAGATCTATGCCGCCGCTGGAGCCACGCTGACCGAGAACGGCGACACCGAGGGCACCGTCGAACTGCGGATGAAGGACCCCGACCGCACGGTGCATGTGCGCCGCGTCGTGATTCCCGGACTCGAAGGGGAGCCGGCAGGTGTCTTGACGCTGCACGAGGACGTGACCGCCCAACGCCAGGCTCTTGAAGCCAAGGACCTGATGCTGCGGGCCATCGGACATGAGGTGCGGAGTCCGGCGGCCGCGATGAAGAACACGCTCGCAGGCATCATGCAGTGGGACGAGACGATCGACGCGACGGGCAGGCGTTCGCTGCTGCAGGAGGCGTACGAGTCGTCTGACCGGCTGCTCAGCCTGGTCGAGAGCCAGCTGATCATCGCCAAGCTGGAGACACGGCATTTCGAGCCGAGCCCCGAGCCGGTCGAGCTCGAGTCGGCCCTCGCCGGAGTGATCGGGGTGTTGAACCATCGCTACGCCGATCGCACCGCTGCGGTCCAGATCAATTTGCCGGCCGGCATCTCGCAGGCGTTCTGCGAGCCGGCTCACCTCGCCCAGGTCCTGACGAACTTGATCGGCAACGCCCTGGAGTACACGTCGGGGGCGGTGGAGGTCGTGGCCAAGCCGGTCCAGCGAGGTTGGCTCGAGATCACCATTTCCGATCACGGCACCGGCTTGCCGCAGGCGACGCTCGAAACCGTTTTCGAGAAAACCGGTCCGGCGGGGCGAAGCCGCTCCCAGGGCGGTCTCGGCCTGGGACTCTATCTCTGCCGTTTGGTCGTCGAGCGTTCGTTCGGCGGCCGGATCTGGGTGGCTTCGACGGACAGGAAGGGGACGACCTTCAAGTTCACGGTACCGGCGCGGATTAGGACATAAAGAGGCGCCAGCCGCGACTCTCCTTTGACGTTAGACAGTTCTGTGAGCGCTCCCGGACCAATGTGGGTGCGGGTTGGCGGGGGGATGGAGTCCATACCGGATCACCAGCGTCATGGTCCGGCGGATATGGCCTTCCCGCCTCCCGGTGGACCGTGGGAGGCGCTGATCTTGAACGGGCGGCTGGTCGGCTGGGCTCAACAGAGCGGGCTGCGCCTTGCTCGTCAGTCGTCTGAACTCGGGCAGCGACTCGCCGAGGCTCAGCGCAATTACCTGCTCGGCCGGCTGGGTCACAAACTGCGGTCCTCGACGCTGGCGCTCCAGGAGTCAGCCCGGCAGGCCGCGTTCGGCCGCCCCGAGCTGCTCGAGGGCTTGTTCGAGCAGGCGCAGGAAGTGGGACGAAGGGCGGCGGCCCTCGAGGTGGCGGCGATCGCGCCACGTGATGGCGTGCGCGGAGTCGTGCTCGGCGCGGTCTTGAACCTCGCCGTTCCCGTGGCCGGCCGCGAGATCCCGTCCGAAGCGGTCGTCCTGGGATCGGAACCGCTCCTGGTCGAGGCGTTCACAAGAGCAGGCGAGTGGCTGGACGGCGACACCATGACGGTGACCGCGGAGCCCGCCGGTGCCTGGTGGAGGGTCAAGATTCACGCCACCGGTGAACGCCGGCCGCTGTCGGTGCCCGAGCTGGGCGAGCCGCTGGTCCGGCTGATCGTCGACACCCAGCTGGACGGCTGGCTCGACACCAGCCTGCCCGACACCATCGACCTCTACCTGCCTGCTTACCGTCCGCGTTGACGGCAGTCACGCGCGTCGTCGCTCCGAACCAGGTCCCTACACGGGTCCTGGAACCAACACCTGGGTCCTCGACGCAGGGCCTGTGTGGGCGGTCATCGATCCCGGCCCGGACGACGAATCTCACTTCGAGGCTCTCCAGCACCGGCTGACCGGCCGGACGGTGGGGGTGATCTTGGTTACGCACGGACATCCAGATCACCTGCCGCTTGCCGATCGCCTCGCGAGCGCGCATGGAGCGACGGTTCGCCGTCATCCGGACCTGGTGGATGGCGACATCGTCCGGGTCGGCAACCTCAACATCACCGCCCTCTACACCCCGGGCCACAGCGCCGATCACCTGAGCTTCTTGCTCGCGCAGGATCGAGCGATCTTCACCGGGGACTTGATCCTTGGAAAGGGCAGCTCGATGGTCACGTACCCGGAGGGCGACGTCGCCGCCTACCTGCGCTCGCTCGATCGCCTTGCCGCGCTCGGGCCTCGCCTCCTGTTTCCCGGACACTGGGATCCCGTCACGGACGCGATGGCAAAAATCGACGAGTACCGCCGCCACCGCCTGGAGCGCGAGGCGCAGGTGCTCGCAGCGGTTCGGTCTGGACCGGCGACAGCTCACGAGCTGACCCGGCGCGTCTACGGCGACCTCGACGAGCAGTTGATGCGCGCGGCCGAGATGACCATGCGCGCGCACCTGCATAAGCTCGCGGACGATGGTGTGGTGCGGGAGAGGGGTGAGGTGTTCGAGGCGTCGGTAAATTAGGCGGGACGATGCAGCCCTCGGTGCTTTCCCTTTCCGCTTCGGAGCTCGAATCTTGGCTGGGCGAGCGACAGGCTCCGGCGTATCGACGCCGGCAGATCTGGAGCTGGCTCGCGCGTGGAGTAAGCGACTTCCAAGGGATGCGCGACGTGCCGAAGGATTTGCGTGGGGCGCTCGCCGAAAGCTTTCGCATCACATCGCTGCGACCGATCGCGGAATCGCAAGCCGATCGCGGTCTCACGACCAAGACGCTGTACGAGCTCGACGGCGGGCACTCGGTGGAAGCGGTGGTCATGCGCTACACGGATCGGACCACGCTGTGCATCTCGTCGCAAGCGGGGTGCCCGATCGGCTGTCCTTTTTGCGCCACCGGCAAATTCCCATTCGGTCGAAACCTGAGGGAACACGAGATCCTGGAGCAGGCGATCGATGCCGAGAGGATGCTGGCTCGAGAAGGACGGCGGCTCTCACACGTCGTCTTCATGGGCATGGGCGAGCCCATGGCGAACTATCGCGCGGTGATCGAATCGGTCCGCCGGCTGGCCGATCCCGAGCTGCTCGGCATCAGCCCGCGGCGCATTGTGGTTTCGACGAGCGGACTGATTCCGCGCATTGAGCAGCTGGGCGAGGAAAAGATTCCAGTCACGCTGGCCATCTCGCTTCATGCGGCGCGCGACGAGCTCCGCGATGAGCTGGTCCCGATCAATCGCAAGTACCCGGTGAAGCAGCTGGTCGATGCGGCTCAGGCCTATGCCACGAAAACCGGACGGCGGGTGAGCTACGAGTGGGTGATGCTGTCCGGCGTCAACGACACCGAGCGAGACGCCGTCGAGCTGGGGGCGATCCTCAAAGACAAGCTCGCGCACGTCAACTTGATCCCGTTCAACCCGGTCGGAGGCACTCCGTATCACGCGCCCGATCGTGCGTCGATTCGCGCATTCAAAGAGCGGCTCGAGGCGCGAGGCTTGAACGTGACCCTGCGCGACACGCGTGGGCGGGAGGCCGATGCGGCATGCGGCCAGCTGCACGAACGAGTGATGCAGTCGCGAGCCGCGCAGCCCGCGGCCGTGGGGTAAGCGCCTGCTCTACGCCGGAACGTCCGGCTTCAGTTACACGTCATGGAAGGGCGTGTTCTATCCGAAAACGCTGCCTGGCCCGAAGATGCTGGAGTACTACGCCCACCATCTGAACGGCGTCGAGCTGAACGGAAGCTTCTACCGGACGCCGCCGGAATCGACGCTTTTGAAGTGGGCCGCGGAGGTGCCGGACGGTTTCAAGTTCTGCATGAAGGCGAATCGCGGGCTGACCTATTCGGCCGACGCGTTCGACAAGGTCGGGCTGGCCAGAATCTTCACCGCCCGAATCGATCTGCTGGGTGAAAGGCTGGGGCCGATCCTGCTGCAGTTTCCGCCCGTCCGGCAGAAGAACGTCGGGCTTCTCGAATCGCTGCTCACGGCCATCGCCAGACCGGTGGCTGCGGAGTTTCGACACGAGTCATGGTTCGATGACGAGACGTATCGAGTCCTGCGCGCGCACGACGCTGCCCTGGTGGTCACCGACGAAGAGAAATGGCCGCGCGCGCCACTGGTGGAGGTCAGCTCGACGGCTTACTTTCGGCTTCGGCGCGATTACGCCGCCGCTTCCTTGCGTTCCTGGATCGCCGCGGTGCGGTCGGCAGCGGCGTCTCATCAGGAGGTGCATGTGTACTTTCGGCATGAACCACAGGCTCCGGAGCTGGCTCGGCGACTGCTCGCCCGCGCCGGATCAGGATCGGTATAGCGACAACCGCGACCAGAACCATGAGCGCGGAGGCGATCTGCGCCTGTCGCAGGCCTAGGACGATCACCATGTCCGCCCGGAAAAAGCTGAGCAAGAAACGGCCCGCCGCATAGATCCCGAAATATCCAAGTCCCAGCACGCCATCCGGCAGGCGCTGCTTCAGCTGTCGGTGAAACGGGAGCAGCAGGCCGAGGATGGCAAGGCAGAGCAGCATCTCGTAGGCGACTTCGGGATGAACGATCTTCCCGGGCTCGCCGAGGGTCTGGGCATTGACGTACTCGACTCCCCACGGCAGCGTCGTCACGGTGCCGTGATGCTCGCCGTTGACAATGTCGCCGATCCGGCCGATGGCGAGGCCGATCATCGCGCCGGCGCCACCGGCGTCCAGGACCTTCCAGAACGAAATCTTCGAGCGCCACGACCACACGTATGCCGCGACGATGGCGCCAAACAAGCCGCCCCACTGACTGATGCCGCCCTCGTTGAGCGCAAACGCGCGCAGCCATTGCCCGTTCTCGAAAAGCCGGTAGTTCTCCCACACATAGAGCGCCCGCGCGCCGACCAGGCCGAGCACGACGGCCCAGAAGAGCAGGTCGCCGGCATTGCTCGTATCCACTCCGTCCCTCTTGAGCAGCCAGAAACCGAGCCGCGCGGCGGCAAGGATGCCGAGCACGGAAAAAACGCCGTGCCAGGTGATCAGCAGCCCGCCGATGGTGGCGATGTTGGGGTTGAGGTCGATGACGATCGAGAGCGGTATCAATCGCGGCTCGCGGCTCGCCGCAGGCGGTGCAGCGCGACGTCCCTGGGAAGTAAGGCGAGCGTGTAGTGAATCGGAAGCGCCACCTTTTTGCCGGTGAGAATGTCCCGGAGCGGGTTGTAGAACTTTCCCTTGCCGACTCCAGACTCTTGGACCGCTTTCTCGAGCGCCGCTTCGATCGGTTCGGGTTTCCAGTCGACGCCGTTAAGGGCATCGATCGCCAATTGGACGCGCGCAGCCGTATCTGCGTCGAGCTGCGGGACCGGCGGATCGAGCCACAGATAGTCGAGGTAACCCACGCCTTGCTCCAGCTTGTGCAGCCGCGTCTTCAGCGCGGGCACGGCTCGGACCAGGGTCGCGTTTTCGATCTGCGGCACGAATGGCGCGAGTCTTTCGGCGAGCTCCTCATCCGATAGATGACGGATGTACTCCCCGTTGATCCAGTCGAGCTTCTCCCAATCAAACCTCGCGCCACCGTGCTGCACGCGCGCGAACGAGAATTTCTCTACCAGCTCTTCGAATCTGAAGATCTCCTGTTCCGTCCCCGGGTTCCACCCGAGCAGCGCGAGGTAGTTGATGACCGCCTCGGGAAGGTAACCCTGCTGCTTGAAGAGCATCAGATTCGATTCGGGATGCTTGCGTTTGGACAGCTTTGCGCCGTCCTTGGCGAGGATCAGCGGCATGTGTGCGTACGCCTGCGGGCGCTCGTAGCCGAGTGCGTCGATGATCATCAGTTGATACGGCGTGTTCGAAAGATGCTCTTCGCCGCGAATCACATGAGTGATCTTCATCGCGGCATCGTCGACGGGGCTCGCGAACTGATAGACCGGGTACCCGTCGGACTTGACGATGATGAAATCGCCGATCAAGTCGGCGTCGAATTTCATCTCGCCGCGGATCATGTCTGTGAACTGAATTTCCCCGCCGGGCACTTTGAATCGAACCGCGAAGACGGTTCGCCCCTCCGGCGGGTTGGTCGAGCAGCGGCGCGAATATCGATATGGTCGCCTCGCGGCCTGGGCCTCGCGCCGCTCAGCTTCCAATTCTTCGGGGGTGCAGTAGCAGCGGTACGCCTTGCCTCCCGCGAGTAGGCGCGCCGCTTCTTCCTTATAGAAGTCGAGCCGCTCAGACTGGCGATAGGGAGCGTGCGGCCCGCCCTTGTCCGGACCCTCGTCCCATTCGAGCTTCAGCCAGTGAAGTGCTTCGTAAATGAGCTGCTCGTACTCGGGCCGGTTGCGCTCGAGGTCGGTGTCGTCGATGCGGAGCACAAACGTGCCCGACTGCTGGCGCGCGAAGAGCAAGTTGTAGAGCGCAGTGCTGGCCGTGCCCAGATGAGCGAACCCAGTTGGGCTCGGTGCGATCCTGACTCGTACTGACACCGCCATATCCTACGGTCGTGCCTGATACGCCCGGAATTCTCGCCCTGGTCGGCGGCGATGAGTTCAATCCCGGCAACGAAGAGCAGGATCGGATGCTGGCCCGAGCGGCGCGGGACGGTCCGGCGTTTGTCGTCCCGACCGCGGCCGCGAGGCAGGGGCCTGACCAGGCGGTGGCTCACGCGACAGCCTGGTTCGAGCAGTTCGGCATGAAACTTCAGGAGCTTCCGGTCTTGAAGCGCACAGACGCCAACTCCAAGGAGATCGCGGACCGGGCGGCAGGGGGCGGCTTTTTCTATCTCGTCGGAGGCGATCCAGGCCTGGTCGTCGAAGTGCTGCGGATGACCCGGGTCTGGCGCGCGATATTCGAGGCGTGGCTCGCCGGCGCTGCGCTTGCCGGATCGTCAGCCGGCGCGATGGCGCTCTGCAGCCACACGTTGATCCGCGCCAGCTGGCCGAATCGATTCAACCGTCGCCCTGTCGACGCGCTCGGCGTCGTTCCCAACACTGCCGTCTCGCCGCATTACGAAGTCTTTGGACACCGCTGGACGGAATCCGCCCGGCGTGAGCTGCCGGATGTGACGCTGCTTGGAATCGATGAGCGCAGCGCGGCGGTGTGGAGGGATCGACAGTGGCGGGCGGCCGGCCCCGGCAGCGTGACCGTAATCAAGGGCGACCGGACCTCGACTTATGAATCAGGAGCAAGGATCGCCGGGCTTCCAGCGCCCGCCCGTATGCTTCCAGACCACACGTGATCGGATCGAGCGCGCGCCCGCGAAAGGCCATCAGCTCCGGCTTCATCGAGCTTGGCTCGCTGCGAGTCCATCACACCTACGGCGGTCGCGGATCGCCGATTGTCTTCATCCACGGCCTCGGCTCTTCCGGATACATGGAGTGGCGGCACAACCTCGATGCGGTCGCTGCGCGCCATCGCGTGTTTGCGCCCGACCTGCCTGGTTACGGGCGCACCGACAAGCCTCGCGTTCGCTACACGGTTCCTTATTTCGCGCGGTTCATTCGCCGGTACATGCAAGACCGTGGGCTGCGCTCGGCGGTCATCGTCGGCGCTTCGCTCGGTGGAGGCATCGCGCTCGAGCTTGCCCTGAAGGAGCCGGCATCGGTTCGCAAGCTGGTGTTGGTGAACACACTCGGCCTCGGCCGGCCGAAGATGCGAATCGCCCAGATGACTTACGGGTTGGTCACCCTGCCCGGAGTGGGCGAGGCGGTGATGCGATTCACACGCAACGCGCTTCGCTGGGCCTCGCCCCAAATGGTGCGGCGGATCGCCGCGCGTTACTCAGGCGCGTCGACCGACCTGTCGAAGTCGATCGACGATGGCTATCTGGCAGACCTGAAGGAGCTCTATGCGACGGACGAATTTCACAGCGCATACCTGTCCACCGTCCGTGGCCTGATCCATCCCAGGGCGCTCTTCGGTGGACACCACGACGTGACCCAACGGTTGAACGAGCTGAAGATTCCGGTGCAGCTCATCTGGGGTGCGGACGATCCGCTTTTTCCGCTCGAGCACGCGGCGCGGGCCCATTCATTGATCGAGCGCTCGCGGCTCGCGGTCATCGAAGGTGCCGGTCACACGCCGCAATCCGAAAGGCCCGAGGAGTTCAACCGCGTCCTCACCAGATTCATCGACACCTAGCACCGCCTTAACGCCGGAGCGCTATCGAAGTCCGGAGTACCGGACGCTGGTCGCCGGACCGGCCGACCCACTCGCCCATCCGGATCCATACCATCCGCCGTGGCTTTACCGGTTTCTGATCAGGCTCGTGGGCTGGATCGTCACGCATCTGTTCCGCATCCGGATCACCGGCCTCGAGAACCTCCCCCGACCGCCGTACATCATCGCCGCGAACCATCAAGCGTGGTTTGACCCGGCTTTCATCATTCCGTTCTTTCCGGCCCGGCCGATGATCTACACGATGGCCAAACGCGAAACGGTGTTCAACCGAGCGTGGAAGCGGACTTTGTTGCCGATGATCGGAGTCTTCCCGATCTCGCCTGACAAAGGCCAGCTCGACGATCAAGGGCTCCGCACCGTTTATCAAGTGCTGGAGCGCGGCGGCGTGATGCTGATGTTCCCCGAAGGCCGGTACTCACGTGGTCGCGCAATCCGCCCGCTGAAGAGCGGAATCGGATACTTCGCGGTTCAGGCCGGTGTACCCATCTGTCCGGTGGCCGTGCGTGGGACCGACGTGCTGCGACCGTTCCGTCGGGTCGAGATTTCGATCGCACCGCCGGTCCAACCCGACTTACCCGCCTGGTGGGAGTTGAGCCAGCGCGTTGCCGGCGTGGTGGACCGGGTGCGAACCGCGATCAGCGGAGCCTTGGCCCGCAAACCGAAGCACTGACGGTCCCGACACCTAGAATCGTTCGGTTTTGCACCTGGTCATCGGCGCGGGAGAGTTTCTCGGTGGGCACGTTTCCCGGGCGCTTGCCGCAGACGTGCCGGTCATCGAGCTCAGTGCCGACGCCGACGACGAGACCCTCGCCGATGCCATCAGCGCGGTCGAAGTCGTCCACCTCTGCGCGGTCACGCATTCCCCTGCGCGGCGGCTGCGCTTCCGAAAAACTCCGCCGCATCTGATCCGGCGAGTGGTCGACGCGGCCCGCAACGCGCACGTCCGGCGGATCGTGCACGTCTCGACGGCGGACGTCCTCGGTCCCAACCACTACAGCCGAGTGACTGAAAAATCTCGAGTCAAGCCGGCCCACCCATACGAACGTTTGAAGCTGTTCGAGGAGGAATGGCTGCTGCAGGCGGCGCAAGACCTCGAAGTCGTGATTTTGCGTCCGGCGCGTGTTTTCGGCGTGGGCGAGGACTGGATTCTGCCCCACCTCATGTCCGCCGTGGTGCAGGGCAAGGTATGGCTTCCGGGTGGGGGTAGAGCGCAGCAGACTT
>DATLKH010000316.1:0-3368 GCA_035538475.1 Candidatus Dormiibacterota bacterium
GATGAAAACCGCAAACGCGAGCTTGCCGAGCTCTGACGGCTGGAACGTGCCCAGCGGTCCAGCATCGAACCAGCGTCGGGCGCCGTTCACCGTGACTCCGAGGTGAGGCACAAGGACGAGCAACATCAAGAGCGCGGCCGCCACCGCGCCAGCCGGCGCGAGCGGGCGGAGCTTGCGGTAGTCGAGGCGGCCGATGAAAAACAGCGCGGCGAAGCCGATCACAAGCCAACCCGCCTGACGCTCGGCGTAATAGAACGCGGATTGGTGCTGCGTGTAGGCGAAAGCGACGCTTGCGCTCGTCACCATGACCAGGCCGCCCGCGCAGAGCAGGACGGTCGTGAAGAGCAGGATGCGGTCGGGCTGTGGACGTTCGGCGGCGTTTGCGGTCATGCGGCAAACCGCCGGCGGACCAGCGTCTTGAACTGGTTGCCGCGATCCTCGAAGTCCTTGAACATGTCGAAGCTCTTGTAAGCCGGGCTGAAAAGGACGATGCCGCCGCGGCGAGCCAGCCCGGCTGCGGCAGTGATCGCATCCTCCAGCGATTGGGCGCGGACGAGCTTCGGATGACCGCTCAGGGCTTTTTGCAGCTCGTTTGCCGACGCGCCCATCAAAACGACCGCCTCGGTCTTCGCATGCACGTCGGTCGACCATTCGCTCAGGTCGAAGCCGGCCCCGTAGCCTCCAGCGATCAGCACGATCGGGGCTCCCGGAAAGGCGTTGAGCGCGACCCGGCCTGCGTCCGGGTTGGTCGCCTTGGAATCGTTGTACCAGCGGACCCCCGCCCATTCGCCAACCAGTTCGAGACGATGCTCGACACCCTTGAAAGAGCGGATCGCATCGTTGATGGCGGCGTCGCTGAGTCCCGCGATTCTTCCCACGGCCGCAGCCGCCAGCGCGTTCTCCATGTTGTGCTGTCCGGGCAGCGGCATCGGAGGCATGGGGCGGTGCTGGTCGAACCACACGACGTGAGCTCGGGTGCGCGCGGACAACTTGCGCACGATCGGATCTCCGGCATTCAGCACCGCGTAGTCGTCCGGTGTGGCGAACTCGATCGCCTTGACCTTCATGTCGACGTAGCGCTCGAGGGTTTTGTGCCGGTCTAGGTGATCGGGCGTGACGTTGAGGATCACGCCGACGTGGAGGTGCGGGCGCTCGACTGACTCCAGCTGAAAGCTCGAGAGCTCGAGCACAACCCAGTGCTCTGGAGTGATGTCATCCAGGCGATCGAGAACTGTGTCGCCGATGTTCCCGCCCACGATCACTGGACGCCGGCCTGCCGAAAGCACCTCGCCCGTCAGCGCAGTCGTGGTCGTCTTTCCATTGGTGCCGGTGATTCCGACCACGGTGCCCGGACACCGCTCGAGAAAGAGCTCGATCTCGCTCGAGACTCGAATGCCTCGGCTGCGCGCTTCGTTCAAAAGCTCGGAGTCCCACGGCACGCCTGGGCTCGCATACACGACGTCGGTGCCGTCGAGCACGTTCGAGTCGTAGCCGCCCAGATGGAGCTCCACGCGCCGAGGCATCTGCTCGATGGTCTCTTGGAGCTCGGCCTCCGGTTTACGGTCGACGACCAGAACGTCGTCGCCGCTCCCGATCAGATAAGTCGCCAGTGCGACGCCACTGCGCGCCGCACCCACGACCAGCGCCTTCAAACCGTCAGATGCACGAGAGCCAGTGCGATCAGCGCTGAAACCACGCCCGCGCCCCAGAACGAAAGCGCGATGCGATTCTCAGACCAACCCTCGTGGTGGAACGTGTAGTGGATCGGGGTCATGGTAAAAACCCGGCGTCCGCCGGTGGCTTTGAAATAAGCCACCTGAATGATGACAGACAGGGTCTCCAGCACGAACACCAGACCGATGATCGGCAGGATCAGCATGAAGCCCTGCTGAATCGCCATGGCCGCCAAAGCGAACCCGATCGCGAGCGATCCGGTGTCGCCCATGAAGATGCGGGCCGGATAGCGGTTGAAGATCAGAAAGGCGGCAAGCGCGCCGCACAGCGACATCGCGACCGCCTTCTCGCCGGCTGATGCTCCGGGGACGAACAGAGCGAGGACCCCGACGGCGATGATCGAGAGCCCTGCGGCCAGACCATCCATGCCGTCGGTGATGTTCACCGCGTTGCCCGTGGCCGCGATTGCCATCACGGCAAGCGGAAAAATCAGCCATAGGCTGGACGGCAGCCACAGCTGATGCCCGCCGCCGCTGTCGATCGCCACGCCCGCGATCGGAATCGCGAGCAGAACTTGAACGGGCAGCTTGAGCCGCGCTGGGATTCCGCGCGTCCCGACGATGAGCTTGCTGCGGTCGTCGGCGATGCCGAGCAACCCTCCCGCAGCAAGCCCACTCATGGCCGGAAGCGCGTTCTGGTGGCCGGCAAGACTCGCAAGCAGGCCACCGACAATCGCGAGTACTGCAAAAACGACACCGCCGGCAGTTGGTGTTCCAGCTTTCTTCTGGTGTGTCTCGGGCAGCTCTTCCTGGATGACCTGGCCGGCTTTGATCTGGCGCAGCGTTCGGATCGCGATTGGATAGAGGACGAGCGCGATCGCAAACGCGACAACGAACGTCCCGAGGTCGAAGATCAAGCGGTGGTCAGCTCCTTCACGACCTCATCGAGGTGCACGCCGTGCGATGCCTTGACCAGCACGCGGTCGCCCGGCCGCGCGCGCGCACGCACCCATTCGGCGGCGTTGTGACGGTCGGGAACCAGGTCGGCACCCGCAGCTTCAGCCAGCACGCGGCCGAGCTCACTCTCCACCACGCACACAGCGTCGAAGACTTCTCCGGCCCGTTTACCAACGCGACGATGCCCGGACTCGGCAAAGTGCCCGAGCTCGCGCATCTCGCCCAGCACGGCGAAAAGCCGTCCCGGTCGAGGTCCTTCCGCAATGGTGTCGAAGGCGGCGAGCATCGATTCGGGGCTGGCGTTGTAGGCGTCGTCGACCAGCGAGAATCCGCCCGGCGTGATCACCTCCTGCAGACGATGCTCGACCCTGACCGCCGCCAGCGCGGCGGCTCCGTCAACCAGCGACATGCCTGTGAAATCGCAGGCGGCCAGAGCTGCGGTGGCATTGAGCGCCTGGTGCCGGCCGTTCACTCCCAAGCGCACCGTCACGCCCCGGACCGTGAACTCTGATCCGCCTTCGGGCAGCGTCCGGTAGCGCTCGACTCTGTAGTCGCCTTTGTCGTGTCCAAACGTCGCGATGCGTGCGGAGCTCATCTGCGCGAGCAGTGGATAGAACTCGTCGTCGGCATTCAGGACTGCCATGCCGCCATCGGGAAGCGCCGCGACGAGCTCGCCCTTGGAGCGCGCGAGCTCCTCACGCGATCGAAAGAACTCCATGTGGACCACGCCGATGTTCG
>DATLKH010000317.1:0-21120 GCA_035538475.1 Candidatus Dormiibacterota bacterium
GAGGCTGGGACCGTGTCCAAGAAAAAGATCCTTCTTGACGAAAGCGACATTCCCGAGCGGTGGTACAACATCCTGCCCGACATGCCGGCGCCGCCCGCGCCGTACCTGAACCCAGCGACTCTTCAGCCGATGGGACCTGCAGACCTGGCTCCGATCTTCCCTCAAGCGATCATCGCTCAGGAGGTGTCGGCCGAGCCGTGGATCGAGATCCCGGACGAGGTCCGCGAGGTCTACAAGATCTGGCGACCAACTCCGCTGTATCGGGCCGATCGCCTGGAAAAAGCGCTCGACACCCCTGCGCACATCTACTTCAAGTACGAAGGCGTTTCCCCCGCCGGTTCGCACAAGCCGAACACCGCCGTGCCGCAGGCCTACTACAACGCGAAAGAGGGCGTGAAACGACTCACAACTGAGACCGGAGCCGGTCAGTGGGGCTCAGCGCTCGCCTTCGCGGGAGCTTTGTTCGGTCTCGAGGTCACCGTCTACATGGTCAAGGTCTCGTACGAGCAAAAGCCGTACAGGCGGGCAATGATGGAAACGTGGGGCGCGAAGGTCTTCGCGTCTCCGACCAACCTGACAAATGCCGGGCGCGGCATCCTGAAAGACGACCCCGACTCGCCAGGGAGCCTCGGGATCGCGATCTCGGAGGCGGTTGAAGACGCGGCCACCCATGACGACGCCAAGTACTCGCTCGGTTCGGTCGTAAACCACGTCCTGCTTCACCAGACGGTCGTGGGCCTCGAGGCCAAAAAGCAGATGGAAATTGCGGGCGAGTATCCGGATGTGGTCATCGGCTGCGTCGGAGGTGGCTCGAATTTCGCCGGGCTCAGCTATCCGTTCATCGGTGACAAGCTCACGGGGCGTGCGAAAGGGACGCGTTTCATCGCCGCCGAGCCGGCGGCGTGCCCAACCCTCACTCGCGGCGTCTACGCATACGACTTCGGCGACGCCGTCGGCATGGGACCCGTGGTGAAGATGTTCACGCTGGGACACAGCTTCGTCCCCGATCGAATCCACGCGGGCGGACTCCGCTATCACGGAGACGCGCCGTCACTTTGCGCGCTGGTCGACAAGGGCGTCGTCGATACTCGCGCGTACAAGCAAAACGAAGTCTTTGCGGAAGCGGTGCGCTTTGCTCGAACTGAGGGATTCCTGCCTGCACCTGAGTCGGCGCATGCGCTGCGCGCGGCGGTCGAAGAAGCGGCGGCCGCTCGGGAGGCCGGCGAGAAGCGGACGATTCTGATCGGACTGTCCGGTCACGGACACTTCGACATGTCCGCCTACGATGCGTACTTTGCCGGCAAGCTCGAGGACGTCGAACTGTCGCAATCTCGCATCGACGCCGCGATCGAAGAGCTGCCGAGGGTCCCGGCGATGTCCAGGTAGATCTAAGCGCGGAGTTGACATCTCGACTCCCCGAGCTAAGGTAGCCGCGTGAAGTGGCGACTTCGGCTGGCGATGGAGTTGACGAAGCTGAGGATGCGGCTGGCGAAGCTGCTGCGCTTCGCCCGCTAGTTCATACCGCGGCGGCGATGGACCAGGAGGCGATCCGAGATTGCGTCGCGGCCGAGTTCCCCGGCGTTGACATCGAGATCGGATCGCAGGAGCGCGGCTCGCCGGAAGTGGCCTGGGGCGACACGTTCTTCATCTATGACCCCAACCGCGAATTCGAGGGCAGCCGCCGCTTTCCGTTCGCCACCATCGTCACCAAGGACTACGGCGAATTCGACAACGCCTCGAATCTGAACCGCGAAGGTGTCTTTCGTTTGAACATCGGTGTCTCGAAGGAGACGTATGAACGGCTGTTTCCCGATGAAGTGCCTTACGACTTCACTTCGCTCGACACGCTCATGCCCCACCCGGTATACGGCCAATACCACTTCGTCTGCGTCGTGAATCCAAGCGACACGACGTTCGAGACATTGAAGCCGCTGCTGGTCGAGGCTTACGAGATCGCGGTCAAACGCGCTCAGCCTCGAATCCCGAAGAAGAAGTAGCAGTAGAACCGCTTGACGCACCTGCACCCGCGACCGGTTGCGACTGCCGCGTCGCCAGCACCGATCCGGCCAGGACGAGCACGAAACCAAGCCCCATTCCCAACGTCAAGCTCTCACCCAGCACGGCCACACCCACCACGGCGGCAACCGCCGGGTTGATGTACGTGATGACCGTCGATCGGACAGGACCGACCTCGGCGATCAGAGCGAAGAACAGCACGAATCCGATCGCGGTGCACAATACCGCCAGAACCGCCACGGCGCCGATCACGTTGAGGCTCGGCGCCGAGTGCGGCCACTGCACTGCCGCGGCCGGCGCATACACGATCGCGCACAGGGCAAGCGCCGCGCCGATCACGGTGACCGATGGGACTCCGGTCAGATAGCGCGAAAGAATCACTGGACCAAATGAATAGCCGACGACAACCACAACCATCTCGCCGAGCGCCAGCGCGTTCGAAGCTCTGAGATCGAAGCCCACGATCAGCGATACTCCGAGCACACCCAACCCGAGGCCGGATAGGCTCGCGGCACGAAGGTGCTCGCGGTTGCCGAGGGAAGTCGCGATCACGACCCCGATGAGAGGGACCGCCGAAACGAGAAGTCCAGCGAGCGCGCTCGAGATGTGCTGCTCTGCGCTCGACAACGCCAACCATGGAATCGCGACTTCGACCGTCGCAAATACGACCAGCGCGAGCCACTTTCCGCGGAGCGGACCCAAGCCCCCGCGCGCAAATACGATCGGGAGCAAGATCAGCGCCCCGGCACCGGTCCGCAGGAAGACGAGAGTGACCGGCGACAGTTCTCCGACCGCCACTCGGATGAGGAAGTAAGGGATTCCCCAGATCACGCACATGGCGGCAAACAGCATCAGGCCGCGGCGAGTCACAAGGTTTCCAACCTTACCGCCGGCCAGTCACTTCCATCCGCTATCGGGTAATCGAGATCGAGATGGCCGTTTTCAAGGTGATGTTCATGAGATCCAGGCTCGGGCGCCTGATGATGTGGATGGGCCTTGCCGCAGCGGCCACGTACTACCTCGATCCCGATCGAGGAGAGCAGCGCCGCAAAGACCTGCGTAAGCGCTTCGACAAGATGCGCAAGGCAGGCGAAAAGGCCAAGCTCGAAGCCGGCCTGTAAGTTCCCCAAATCCCTCCCCATTCATGGGGAGGGTCAAGGTGGGGATGCACGAACCCAGAAAATGGGTGGGTGTCGTCACGCCTTGAGACCCTCGATCGCCGGGCCCTGAACCGAGCCCTGCTCGCGCGCCAGCTGCTGCTCAAACGACACCGCAAAGCGGTCCCGGCGACGCTCGAGCACCTGGTCGGGATGCAGGCCCAGGCTCCAAATCAGCCCTACATCGGACTGTGGTCGCGTCTCCAGGGATTCCACACCGACCAACTCTCGCGCTTGGTCGAATCGCGCGAAGCGGTTCGCATCTCGCTGATGCGCAACACCATCCACCTCGTCACTGCGCGAGATGCCATCGGATTGAAGCCGCTGTTCACACCGTTCGGTGAACGCGGCTATCTCCGCGGCAGTCCGTGGGGACGGGGCATGAAAGACGCCGATTTCGCATCGATTCATTCGGCTGCGCGCAAGCTGCTCGCAGAGAGACCACGCACCGTCGCCGACCTCGGAAGGCGCCTGGCCGAGCATTTTCCCCAACACGACGGCGAGGCGATGGCTTACGGGGTCCGCTACATGCTCCCACTGGTTTTCACGCCACCCCGAGGCATTTGGGGCGCGAGCGGAGCGGTCACCCTCACCACCTTCGAATCCTGGTTCGGTCGCGAACCCGGACCGCCTTTTTCGCCGGACGATGTGGTGCTCCGCTACCTCGGGGCGTTCGGCCCGGCTTCCCCCGCCGACTTTCGCGCGTGGTCCGGACTATCGCTGCGTGAGTCATTTGAGAGGTTGCGTCCGCGTCTCAAGATCTTCCGCGATCAAAATCGCCGCGAGCTGTTCGACCTCCCGCGGGCGCCTCGTCCGCGCGCAGACCTCGACGTACCGATTCGCTATCTGCCCGACTACGACAACATCGTCCTGGGCCACGCTGACCGCACCCGCATCCTCGCCGAAGGCCAGCACCTGGGCATGTTCAGCGCCGCGGGAATCATGAAAGGCTCGATCCTGGTTGATGGTTTCGTGCGCGCGCAGTGGAAACCGAAGACCATCAAAGGCGCCACGACACTCGAGATCACACCGTTTGGAGACGGGTTCTCGAAATCCGACCGCCCGGCCATCGCCGCCGAAGGCGTGAAGCTCCTCGAGCTCCTCGCCCCCGGCGACAGACACGATGTGAAGTTCTAGACGCCGACGTCTTTACGCGCGAATCTCGCTGTCGCGAGAACGAGGGCTGCCGCAGCGACAGCGAGCAGGACGAGCAGGTTTCCGACCTGAAGCCCGTGCAGCAAGGGATTTCCGTAGTAGTACAAAGGTGACGCTTTCTGCGTCGCGTCCGGCCAGTTGAGCCCGGGGCCGATGAAGCTGATGACGAACCAGATCAGCACCAAAAAGCTCAGCAGGCCGGTGTCTATTGCCGTGCGAAGCCAGCCTGAAAACAGATAGCCGAGCGCGGCGACGAGCAGCCCCACCGGGATCATCGTGAGCGACGCCACCGCCAGATTGCCGGCGTTGAGGTCTATTCCTCCACTGGCAGCGGTCGCGGCTGTGGCGGCCAGCGTGACCAGTGCAATCGCAACGGTCGCCGTGCTCAGCGCGGCGAAGCGGCCGAGCAGAACGTTGACGCGCGGCTGGGGGGTCGAGAGCAGGATCTCGAGCCGCCCTTCTTCCTCGTCTGCGGACCAGGCGTTCGCCTGGGTGACTGCGAATGCCATCAACAAAATCGGCAAGAAGATGAAGAGCAGGCTGAGGATGCTGGCCGCGGTTATGTCAGCGCTTCCACTGGCCTTCATCAAACTGGCCCCGAGGGAGGACGACATCAGAGCCTTGAGCTGATCGGTCGTTTGCTTCGCGATTATCACCATCCAACCGGCAAATCCAGCGATCGCGACCGTCCACCAGAAGGCCGGCCACGCCACCATCGCCAGACTGCGGGCATACATCGAGCCCAACGACCAGTCTCCCGCCGGAAGGGCCGCCGGCTTCGCTCTTCGCTCTGGCATCTGGATGACCACGCCCCCGACATCACGACGGGCGAAAAGCCACACCGCGACCGCGGTGAGCGCGAGCGTCAGCCCGATGAGGACAAGGAATCCACGTGCATCTGCCTCGTAGCCAGGGATCAGCGGTTTGCTGAGGTTGTAGTAGTAAACCGGCGAGAGCTGGCTGATCCAGTCGGCGCCTTTGACGACGCGATGCACCATGTCCATGACCGCGAAGACGAGGAGCAGTCCCGACGTCCAGCCTGCTGCGGTCCTGCGCTCCCGCGTGAACTGAGAGATGAACAACGCCAGCGACCCGAAGAAAGCCGCGATCAGCGCCAGGTTGGCACCGTAAAGGACGGTACTGGCGAGAGTCACCTCACCGGCCGATTTGCGAGCGCCCGCGAGTCCCACGAGGCCGATCACCAGCGCCATCAAGAGCAGGGCGGTCCACATCGCCGCGATTTTCTCGATCGCCACTCGGACTCGTCCACGTGGCGCCGACAGGAGCACGTCGAGCGATCCCCGCTCCTCATCCCCACGCAAAAACCGGCTTTCCGCAAGGATGGGCCACAGCGCCACCACCAATACCGTGAGCCCGTACTTCCAGGTCGCGTAACCGCCGGGCGTGTCGATCTTGATTGGATCGGCAAACCAGGCAAAGGAGGGACCCAATGCGATCAACGCCTCACGTGCTTTGGGAGTTGAAACGAGCGAGGGTACCGTGGTGAAGATTGCCGCTATCAGAAGTCCCCAGCCCAGACCCCAGCCGAGGATGCCGACACGGAAGTCTCGAAGAGTCTTGAGGTAGATGTTTCTAAGCACGCGCCATCTCCTTTGGAGCAGCGCCGTCCTTTTCGTAGTAGCGAAGGAAGACGTCTTCGAGGCTGGGCTCGTAGCTGTTGAGTGAGATCACTGAGTAGCGCGCGGCCGTCTTGACCACCGCGTCGGCCGGACCCTGCATAGTGATCCGCACCGCGCGACCACCGTCCAACGACTCGACCTCGGCCACCCCATCGATCGCCCTGAAGGTGTCGACGGGCACCGACTCCGCGAAATGAATCGTGATCTCGTACCGCTTGATGTCCCGCAGCTCGGCCACACCCCCGACGCGCACCAGCCGACCTTCCCGAATGATGCCGACACGGTTACACAACTTTTCGACCTCGCTCAGAACGTGCGAGGACAGAAAGACCGTCCGGCCCTCATCTCGCGCCTCGCGGACCAAGTCGTCGAACTGCTGCTGGTTCAGTGGGTCGAGCCCGCTCGTAGGTTCGTCGAGGATCAGCACGCGCGGTCGGTGCATGAAAGCTTGAATCAGCACGACCTTTCGCTTGTTGCCCGTCGAGTATTGACGGAACTTGCGAGTGGCGTCCAGGTCGAAGCGCTTGATGAGCGATTTGAGATATGCCTGATCGACGCCACCTCGCAGATGGGCAAAGTACTCGAGGAGCTGACCACCCGTCAGGTTCGGATCGAGCGCCGGCTCACCGGGCACGTATCCGATCAGGCGCTTGATCTCGACCGACTTCTCCCAACAGTCGAGCCCGGCGATGGTCGCCTTTCCGGAATCAGTACGGAGCAGCGCCATGAGGATGCGGATCGTGGTCGTCTTGCCGGCGCCGTTCGGCCCAAGGAAGCCAAATACTTCGCCTTCCCGCACCTCGAAGGTGACGTCGATGATTCCCCGCTTACCGCCGTAGCTCTTGGTGAGCTTGTCGACCGCGATGATCGCTGCCATGTAACTCCGCCTCCTACCCAAACCACTCGATGAGTGTCTTCTGATCGACGATGTGAATCGATCCCGGCCGAGCGCCGAGAATGCGCTCGAATGCGCCGGTGAACGTCATCAGCGTTCGCTCGGCGTCCTCGTACGTGATGGTGTTGGCCTGTCGGGCCAGGAACAGGTCCGTCGCGACGTCCTGGAATCCCAACATGAGCGTCATGAGAATCGATGCCGTCTCTGCGGCCGAATCGACGGTGAAGACCTCTTCCGCGACACCCTGGCGGATGATCTTGGCCAGGATCGGCGCGACCTTCTCGATCATCGTGTGTCTGAGCCTGTCGCGAACGACCGCCATGTCGTACGACTTCCAGACCTTGATGAACTCGAGCATCAGCGCCTTGCGGTCGGTCTTGTATTGCGCGATTCCGCCAAAGAACTGCTCGAGCTTTGCGATCGCGGCAACGCGCGGATCGGCGACCACGGGTTGCAGTGATCCCAACGCCTGGTCCGCGATCCGGTCGACGATCGCCTCGAGCAAAGCCTGCTTGGAGTCGAAGTAGTGGTAGAAGGCGCCCCGAGACGCGCCGACCGCGTCCAGCACGTCCTGGATGCTCATCTGCTCGTAGCCCTTCGCCTGCATGAGCCGCATGGCGGCGTCGACGAAGGCTTCCCGCTTCACCGTGTAGACCGCGTGATTCAAGGTCCGCGCCATGCGGCCATTATAACCGACCGACAGTCGGTCTATTAATAGGGCCGAGGAGCCGAGACATCCCGCTGTCTCGGTCAGATACCTATCCGGATGAGTCGCCCCGTCCGCTCATTCCGCGTGCAGAACCTCGATCACATTGGTGCGCGCCGCCCAACGGCCGGGAACGAGCGCCGCCGCCATCGCTACCAAAAGGGTGACCACGGGAATTGCGATCAGCTCCCACGACGCGAAGACCCCGTACGTGGAGGGGGGCGTGTCGTTGCCGGCCGAGCCGCTGATCAGATCGAGCAGAAACCGGTTCAGGACCACGCCCGCCGGCAGAGCGATCAGACCACCGATCAATGCGAGCAAGCCCGCCGCCGCAGCCACCATCACCATGACCTGGCGAGGGCTCATTCCGACCGCTTTCAAAGTCGCAGTGTCGCGGACGCGCTCGCGTGTATTGAGAAGCAGCGTGTTGAAGATGCCCGCGATGCCGATCAGCGCGATGACAGCTGCGATGGCGAACAGGACGTTGTCGATGATCTTCACTGGCCCGATCAGACTGGTGTCGTTCTTACGCACTTCGAGCAGGTCGGGCTGAGCGGCTGCGACGTTGCGCACATAGGCGTCGACATCGGCTCCCGGCGTCAGCTTGATCCGATAGTTGAAAGGCTGAAAATCGGGCAACACCGAAGCGACCGTGCTCCAGTCGGTGAACAGCGTCTGGCCCAGGTTGCTGATGTCATAGACCTCGCCTACCAGCACAAGTGGAACTGCCTTGCCCGAGACAGACACCGTGAATCGATCGCCGACCTTGAGGTGCGCGCTGCCCATCAACGCCCGCGGCGCAACCGCCTCGCCTGCCGAGCTGAACCAGCGACCGGCGACCACCAGATAACCCAGCTTGGTCGCGTCTCCGCGAAAGACCCTCGCGTTGACCGCATCTCCGATTCCGGGCACGATCATGTTCAGACCCTGCTCCGCAACGACGTAGTCGGTCTGCGGCTGCGCTTGAAGAATGTTCATCACCGCCGAATCCGGCAGGGCCGGACTGCGTGTGATCTGGACGTCCACGTGCCCCGCATTTGTCTCGCTGTCGTTGATGGCGGTGAAGCTGCGCGGCAAGCCCATGGCCACCATCACGGTGACCACACCGACAAAGATCGCCAATATGGTCAGGATCGTGCGCACGGGCCGTGCCAACGCATCCCCCATTCCAAGCGCCACGGGCCTCGGGAGGCGCATCGCGGAAGCGAGAGCTCGCAGAACTCGCCCGCTTCTGCCGACCGGCGCCGTCGCTTTGGCGATCACGACCGCCGGCTTGAGCAGAGCGGCCCGCACCGCCGGTATCGACGCAGCCAACGCGACGACTGCCAGCGCGCCCACGAGCGCTGCGACGTCCAGCCATGGAGAAAAAGTCGGCTGATAGGCGAGCCCCAGCGCTTGAGCGCTGTTCGCGAGCAGCGGCTGGCTTCCCAGTGTGCCCAATGGGATTCCGACCACGCATGCGACCCCAGTCGGAATGAGGACCTGGAGCAGGAGGACCGCGCTGACGTCTGAAGGCGAGAAACCGATGGCTTTCATGATTCCGATGTCGCGATAGGAAGAGATCACGATTCCGGTCACCAGGTTCGCGACGATCGCAGCCGTGGCCAGAATCGCAAAGCTGCTGAAGGCGATGAGCACGCTGGTGATGATCTGATTCGTGATGTTGAAGACGCTGCGGATCAGCAGGTAATTCACCGACCCGCCAACGGTTCCGGGAGGTAGCGCCGCCCGAATTTCGTTCACGGCTGCCTGCAGCTGCGCGTCAGTGGGATCTCCGGCGAACCGATAGGTCATCCAGTAAAAGAGGTCCGATTTCGTAGCGAGCGCTGAAATCGCAGAGCTCAAGACCCATGCGTGCTGGCTGCTCAGGTCCGCTGTGCCTTCGTCGATGTCGACGACCTCCGCCGCGACGGTGAGCAGAGGTTCCGCGGGAACACTGACCACCTTCAGCTGCTGGCCCACGGAAATGTGATTGAGCTCCGCAAATGAGCGTGTGAGTGCGACCTCGCTTGTATTGGTGGGCCAGCGGCCCGAAGTGATGCGAAGCTGCTCGATGTCGCCGCCAGGATTGTCGCGGCCCATCGTCAGCATGTACACCTTCTGACTGCCGAATTCGTATTGGACGCTTGCAGAGAGATACGGTCCGCCGGCGACCGCGGCCCCGATGAGCTGCGGGGTGTTCTCCAGCGGCTTGGGATCGGTCACCGTGTAGCCGACCTGGAGGTGCGCGCCCTTTTGCGCAGCGAACGCCTGCTCATATGGGTCGCGGGTCTGGGACATGAGCGTCAACGCCATCGTTCCGGTTGCCACCGCCAGCAAAGCGGTCAAAAAGATGACGGCCGCCTGCAAACGCCTCCGGCGCAGGTCGGCGATTGCTTTGACCAGAACGGCCCTCATCGCGCCGCCTCCTCGCTGCGCAAGCGGAGGACTTCCGACGGCGCGTGCTCTCCTGTCTCCAGCCTCGCATCGTCAACGACCTTGCCGTCCATCACGCTGATCACGCGGGCGGCGTGGCGTGTGGCCAGCTTCGCGTCGTGCGTGACGAGAAGGATCGTCTGCCCCTGCTGGTGGAGCTGCGCCAGCAGCTCCATCACTTGCTCTCCGCTGTGTGTGTCGAGCGCGCCGGTCGGCTCGTCGGCGAGCAGCAGACTCGGGCTGTTGATCAGTGCGCGCGCGATCGCCACGCGCTGCTGCTGTCCTCCGCTCAAGCGGGCGGGGAAGCGGTCGGCGACGTCTTTGATGCCGAGGCGGTCCAGCAACTCACGTGCCCGCTCGTCGGCGGCATTTCCTTTCAGCTGCGCCGGGATGAGGATGTTCTCGAGGGCGGTGAGATTCGGCAGCAGGTAGAAGAACTGGAAGACGAAACCAACGTGATCGCGACGAAATCGGGCCAGGCCGGTCTCGTTCAGGTTGGCGAGATCGGTGCCTCCCACCACGACCGATCCCGAGGTGGGCCGGTCGAGGCCGGCGACCATGTTGAGGAGAGTCGATTTGCCGCTGCCGGACGGTCCCATGATGGCCGTGAACTCGCCCTTCTCGACCGTGACCGAGACGCCGTTGAGCGCGCCCGTGATGCCGCCCTGGTAGACCTTCGTCACGTCGACGAGCTGGACCAGAGGGCTCACTTTCCGTCCTCCTCCACCCCGAATCGCTCTGAAGAAAGCTCGTCTATCCATTTCAAGTCCGCCTCCGCGTGTAGTAGTGCGCCGCGCACGAGCCGCGCCAGGTCGGTGCGGCCGTCGCGACGCGCCCGTTCCTCCAGCCGGTTGAGATCCCGCAAGCGCTGCAGATAGGCGCGCTTCTGGCGACCCAGCAGCTGCTGAAGATCGCCATTCGCGATGCGGGTCGCGACAAGGAGCTTCACGTAGATGTCCTCGTGGAGCTGCTGCGGCCCCGAGTCGGGCTCGCCCAGCCACCCCTCCAGAGCTTTCCGCCCCTCTGGCGAGAGCTCGTAGAGGAGCTTGCCGCGGTCGCCGCGCGGGCCGGCCGGGCGCACCAGCCCATCGCGCTCGAGGCGCTGGAGCGTGGTGTAGATCTGCCCGATGTTGACTTCCCACGTCCCGCCCAGCATTTCCTCAAAGCGGCTTTTCACCTCGTACCCGTGCAGTGGCTCCTTGGACAGGAGCCCCATCAATCCGAACTTAAGAGACACTATCCATACTCAGTATGCATGCCGAGTATGCATGTCGGCAGGAGCCCTGTCAAGAGGTCTGTTCGGTCAGCTCAGGGCCTGGTAGCCGTCATGCCAGAGCTGGAAGGCGAAAAGCGTCCAGAGCTGCTTGCGGTTGTCGCGCCGCCCCGCCAGGTGATCGTCGACCAGTCGGGAGACCTCGCCCGCGTCGAAGAACCCATCCCTGTTGATCCGATCTGTTGACAGTGCCTCGAGCATCTGCGCCTTGACAGGACCGCGAAACCAGTCGGCGACGGGAATCCCGAACCCCTTCTTGGGCCGATTCAAGATTCCGTCAGGCAGCAGACCACGCAGCGCGCGCTTGAAGAGAAACTTCGACCGCAGGCCGCGAAGCTTCATCTTCAGCGGAAGCGACAACGCGTAAGTCACGAAGTCGTTGTTGAGCAGAGGCACGCGCCCTTCGAGCGAGGCCATCATCGACGCCCGATCCAGCTTGACCAGGATGTCGTTCTCGAGGTACAGGCGCATGTCGATCATCAACGCCTGGTTGAGCGGATCGAGCGACCCGTACTCGTCCACCAATCCATCGCCACCCGCCGCTTCCGCGCGAAGCACAGCCGTGCGCTCCTCAGGCGTGAACGAACCCATCCATATCTGGTGCCTTTCCGCGACCGGATGGGCCGCGCCGCTGACAAAGCGCTTGGCGCGAAAGTCGAAACTCAAGTTGTCGCGTGAGACCGGCAACCGCCGCACTGCCGGTTCGATCAATCCGCGGCGCAGCAAGCGCGGTGTGCGCAGGTAATAGCCGGCCAGGCGATGTGCCTGGAGCGTCGGGTACCCGGCGAAGAGCTCATCGCCACCGTCACCGCCCAACGCCACCTTTACGTGCCGGCGTGTGAATGCGGACAGCAGGTACGTCGGAATGATCGATGCGTCGCCGAAGGGCTCATCGAGCAGCACCGGCAATCGGGGGATCAAGCCGAGCAGCATCGAGGGCTCCAGTGTCAGCTCGCGGTGCTCGGTGCCGAGATGCGCCGCGACCTGGCGGGCATGGGCCGATTCGTCGAATGAGCGCTCGGCGAAACCCACGGAGAAGCTCTTCACGTCGCCGCCAAGCTGCGTCATCATCGCGGTCACCGCGCTGGAGTCGATGCCGCCGGAAAGAAACACGCCCAGCGGCACATCGCTGACAAGTTCCTTGCGCACCGATTCGCGCAGGACTTCGCGCAAGTGCTCGCACTCCTCGTCGAGCGACCGCGATTCCCCTGCGCCGTCGACGTTCAGTCGCGGTGTCCAGTACCTGTCGACTTTGAGCGTGTGATCCTCGAGCGACCAGGTCAGCGAATGGCCTGGCCTGAGCTTGCTGATTCCCTTCACGATGCTGCGGGGTGAGGGCACGAATTCATGAGCGAGGTATTCGTCCAGGGCCGCGAGATCGATACCGCGCCTGAGCGCCGGATCTCGCAGCAGCGCCTTCAGCTCCGAGGCAAAGAGGAAGCGTTCGCCGTCGACCGCGTAATGCAACGGCTTGATCCCCATGCGGTCCCGGGCCAGAAACAAAGTCCGCCGCTTGCGATCGAGGATGGCGAACGCGAACATTCCGTTGAGCCGCTCGACCATCTGCGGGCCCCACTGCTCGTAGCCGTGAACGAGCACCTCGGTGTCGGATTGCGAGGTGAATTTGTGGCCCGCCGACGCCAGCTGTTCGCGGAGCTCGAGGTAGTTGTAGATCTCCCCGTTCTGTACGACCCAGGCGGTCGAGTCTTCATTCGAAATGGGCTGGTGTCCGCCGGCCAGGTCGATGATCGAGAGCCGCCGCATTCCGAGCGTAACTCCGTCCACCTGAGCGAAGCCCTGATCGTCCGGCCCGCGATGCTGCATCGCACCGCACATCAGGGCTACCAGTTCGCGCCCGGGGGTTGGGTCGCCACCGGCCACGCCGCAGATCCCACACATTTCCCTAGTGGCTCCGGATCGCTGATCTCCCGTCGGCGATCGAAGGCGCGTGCTCGATGATCTCTCGCACTACGTAAGTCGGTTTTGTTTGCGACTCGTGGTACGTCCTGATCACGAGCTCGGCCAGAAGGCCCATGAGGATGAACTGCACCCCGACGATCCCGAGCACAAATGAGATCAACAGCAGCGGATTGTTGTGCGCATAGACATAGGGCGGCAGCAACTTCTGCAGGATGACGATCACAGCCAGGATGAGCGCAACGATCCACAAGGCGATGGCGGCGAAGCCGAAGAAATACATGGGCTTGGTGGAGTAGCCACCGAGCAGCTTGACCGTGATCAGGTCGAGCATCACACGCGACGTGCGCGAGAGCGAATACTTCGACTTGCCGTATGACCGCGGTCGGTGGTTCACAGGGATCTCCGCAATGCGCGCGCCGACCATGTCCGCATACACAGGTATGAAGCGATGCATTTCGCCGTAGAGCTTCGCCTCGTGGATCGCTTCGCGCCGGTACGCCTTGAGCGTGCAGCCGAAATCGTGTAGGGGCACGCCGGTGACTCGCGCAATGATCCAGTTCGCGACCCGCGACGGAATGACACGGGTAGGGTCGTCCCGCCGATTGCTGCGCCAGCCGCTGACTACGTCATAGCCCTCGTCGATCTTGTCGAGCAGTCTTGGAATGTCGTGCGGATCGTTCTGCATGTCCCCGTCCATGAAGATGAGGACCTCGCCACGGCTTTGATCGATCCCAGCCTGAACGGCTGCCGTCTGGCCAAAGTTGCGCCGGAAGCTGACGACGCGAACCCGGCGGTCGTGCCCAGCCAGCCGCCCGAGCTGTTCAGTGCTTCCGTCGCGGCTGCCGTCGTCGATATAGACCACCTCAAACGGCCGGTCGACCCCTTTCAACACGCCCATGAGCTCGCGATGAAGCGGCTCGATGCTGTCGACCTCGTTGTACACGAGCACAACGACCGATAAGTAAGGTTCGGCGCTGGCGACATGGCGGGTTCGGGTGGCCAATCTGGTCCGATTATCCGCTGAAAGCGGTGGTCCTCCCAGGCAGCTTCGCGGGCCACATCCAGGCTAAGCTCGGCCCGGATGACCGTCGAGGCCGCCCGAATTGAAGCTGCGCCGTCGGAAGCCGCCGAAAGCGAAGCCTGGTGGGTGTTTCCGACCGTGCCGATGGTTGCCGCCGCTGTCGCTTTTGCGTGGACCCTTCATGGCGACCTGCAGCGCATCTACGGGATGACCGGTGTGGCGTGGGACTTCGCCTACGACCAGCAGGTGATCTGGAACATCTCGCAGGGCCACGGCTTTTACTCGAGCTTTGCTCGCGCAAACTTTCTCGGCATCCATTTCGAGCTGATCTTCGTCGCCCTCGCGGCGATCGAGAAGTTCTGGCCCAACCCAGCGGTTTTGCTGATCTTTTCCTCGGCTGGGCTCGCCGCCACGGCCCCTGCCGCCTACCTCTTCTTGCGCGCCATCCTGCCCGCCGACCGAGTTGCATCGCCGTGGCTCGCGATCGCCCTGTCAGCGCCCATTCCCTTCTGGGCGGCGACCCAAGAAGCCGCCCGCGACTTCTTTCACCCCGAGAACATGGCACTCGCATTCGCGCTCATCGCCGCGTGGGCCGGCATCCGAGGCCACCGCGTCGTGATGTGGCTTTTTTGCCTGCTCACGCTCACCTGCAAGGAGGACCAGGTCTACACCGTGGCGGTGATCGCAATCTTGATGTCCGTGCACGGTGCGCCCCAGGTCAAGAAGCACTGGCGGCTCATCCTCTACCTTGCGGCCGGCTGGTTTGTAATCGTCACCGGACTCATCCAACAGCGCATTCGAAACGGCGGCTATTCGGACTTCGTTTACTACAGCTGGCTCCTCGGATTGGATCCGTCGATGCCGCTGACTCCGTTCAACGTCGCGCAAGCGGTGACCCGGCCAGAAGCTCTGCTGGTGGTGGCCGGCGTCATCGCTTCGATGTTCGCGATGCAGCTGCTCGCCTGGCGCTGGATGGCCTTGGTGATCCCGCCGTATCTCGCCGACGTGCTCAGCGAGCACGATCCTCAAAACGTCCTGCACCTGCATTACGTGCTGCTGCTGCTTTTCCCGCTCATCGTGGCCGGCGGTGTCGGAGCGCGGAACTTTGTGGAGCGCAGTTCTTTGCGCCCGGCGCTGGCGCTGGCGATGATGCTTCCGGCTCTCATCCTCGCGTGGGGCGCCGGAAGGTTCCCGCCCGCGCTCGGCGCAAATCCCAGCCTGTATTCGCGGCCCAACACGGTCGTCGAGCTTTCGATCGCGACGTCGATGATTCCTGCCAACGCGCCTGTGAACGCCGATCCCGCCCTCGCCGTATGGCTCGCAAACCGGCACACGATCAACGACTTTCCGAGCTACCTGGACAACTCCTGCTACGTGGTCATCGACCGGAACGCCTACTTGAGCGGGCCAACCCATCCAGACGAACGGCAGCGGGCGTTGGACAACCTGGCCCCCAGCGGCCGCCGGATGTTGTTCGACGATGGCCGCTTCGTGGTCTGGAGCCCGGTCGGCGACTGACTCGACGGCGCACAGGTCTGGTTTCGACGCCGCCACGTACTCTTAAGGGTCACCATGGCGGTGGCCACCTCAGTCAAAGAGCGGTTGCATGAGCTGTTCCAGCAGCGGATCGTCATCCTGGACGGCTCGAACGGCGTCCTTTTGCAGCGCAAGGGACTGGACGAGGCGGACTACAGGGGCGAGCGCTTCAAGCATCACCCCAAGCTCCTGCGCAACGACGCGGACCTGCTCTGTCTGACCCAGCCCGACATCGTCCTGGACGTCCACCGCTCGTACCTCGAGGCCGGCGCGGACATCATCACCACCAACACCTTCACCGCGACTCGTGTCTCCCAAGCGGACTACGGCCTCGAGGACTACGTGTACGAGATGAACCTCGAGGGCGCGCGCCTGGCCCGCAAGGCCGCCGACGAATACGAGAACCGATTCGTCTTCGGCTCTCTCGGCCCGACCAACGTCACCCTTTCGATCTCACCCAAGGTCGACGACCCGTCATATCGCGAGGTCACGTTCGACCAGCTGAGGGAGGGCTACGCGGAGGCGGCAAAAGCGCTGGTCGAAGGCGGCGCCGACATCCTTCTCATCGAAACGATCTTCGACACGCTCAACGGCAAGGCCGCCATCGCAGCCGTCAAGGAAGTTGCGCCGAACATGCCTTTGTTCATCTCGGTCACGATCGTCGACCGCAGCGGCCGCAATCTCTCGGGTCAGACGGTCGAGGCGTTCTGGAACTCTATCGAGCATGCCGAGCCATTTGCGGCGGGCATCAACTGCTCGCTTGGCGCGAGCGAGATGCGTCCCTACATCGCCGCGCTCAGCCGTGTGGCGCCGGTTTATGTCACCTGCTATCCCAACGCCGGGTTGCCGAACGCGTTTGGCGGATACGACGAGGAACCGCCGACCACCAGCAGGCTGCTCAGGGAGTTCGCGGAAGCCGGCTACTTGAATGCCGCCGGTGGATGCTGCGGCACCGGGCCCGACCACATCAGGCGGATCCGCGAGGCGCTCCAAGACGTCCCTGCACGCGAGGTGCCGAAGCGCGAGGCTCGCCCGCGATTTTCGGGCCTCGAACCTTTCGAGATCGGACCGGACACGGGCTTCGTGATGATCGGCGAACGCACCAACCTCACCGGTTCGAATCGCTTTCGGCGCTTGATCGAAACCGGAGACCTCGCCGGTGCGGTCGGCGTGGCGCTCGAGCAGGTGCGCGGCGGCGCCAACCTGATCGACGTGAACATGGACGCCGACCTGATCGACTCCGAAGCCACGATGGTTCGCTTCCTGAACCTGATCGCCACGGAGCCGGAAGTCGCGCGCCTGCCGGTGATGGTCGACAGCTCGAAATGGTCGGTGCTGGAAGCAGGACTCAAGTGTCTTCAGGGCAAAGGGGTGTGCAACTCGCTCAGCCTCAAGGAGGGCGATGCCCCGTTCCTCGAAAACGCACGCAAAGTCCGCCAGTACGGCGCCGCGGTGGTTGTAATGGCCTTCGACGAAAAGGGCCAGGCAGACACGGTCGAACGCAAGGTCGAGATCTGTTCTCGCGCCTACAAGCTGCTCACCGAGGAGGCGGGATTCCGGCCCGAGGACATCGTCTTCGACCCGGCGGTGCTCGCAATCGGCACGGGCATCGAGGAGCACGCAAGCTACGCCCAAGCCTTCATCGAGGCGACTCGCCGTATCAAAGCTGAGTGCCCTGGCGCCAGCGTCTCGGGTGGCATCTCTAACCTGTCGTTCTCCTTCCGAGGCAACGACCGCGTGCGAGAAGCGATCCACTCGGCGTTTCTCTTTCACGCGATTCGCGCCGGTCTTGACATGGGCATCGTCAACGCGGGTCAGCTGGCGGTTTACGAAGACGTTCCAAAAGACCTGCTCGAGATGGTGGAAGACGTCATCTTCGACCGCCGGCCGGACGCCACCGAAAGGCTGGTCGAGTTCGCGAGGTCGACTTCGGGCGCGAGCGCGAAACGCGAGGTGGATCTTTCGTGGCGGGAAGGGTCCGTCGAAGAGCGCTTGAAGCATGCGGTGATCCACGGCGAGGTCGAATACATAGAGAAGGATGCGGAAGAGGCTCGGCTCAAGTACGGCAGACCGCTGGCCGTGATCGAAGGGCCGCTCATGGACGGCATGCAGGTGGTCGGAGATCTGTTTGGTTCGGGCAGGATGTTCCTGCCGCAGGTGGTGAAGAGCGCGCGCGCGATGAAGCGCGCGGTGGCCTACCTCGAACCGTTCATGCAGGCGGAGAAAGAGGCGGCGGGGGATCTTCGGATGCGCGGCAAGCTCGTGCTCGCGACCGTCAAAGGCGATGTCCATGACATCGGCAAGAACATCGTGGGCGTGGTCCTCGCCTGCAACAACTACGAAGTGCACGACCTGGGTGTGATGGTTCCCGCAGAGAAGATCCTCGACACGGCGGTCGAGCTGGGGGCTGACGTGGTCGGTCTGTCCGGATTGATCACTCCGTCACTCGATGAGATGGTGTTGGTGGCGAAGGAGATGACCCGGCGCGACTTCAAGATTCCACTGCTGATCGGCGGCGCCACGACGTCGAAGCAGCACACAGCGGTACGGATTGCGCCGGCATACGACGGAACGACCGTGCACGTGCTGGACGCCTCGCGGGTGATCGGCGTCGTCTCGGATCTGCTCGACAAGAAGCGACGAGACGGTTTCGAGCGCGAGAACTTCGCATTGCAAGAAAAGCTGCGCTCGCAACACTCGACGGCGAGACGGGCGCTGCTCACAATCACCGACGCGCGCAGCAAGAAGCTGCGGCTTCCGTTCAACGACCTACCGAAGCCGCCGTTCACCGGTCGCAAAACGGTTGAACCGACGATTGCGAAGCTGCGTGAATACATCGACTGGACCTTCTTTTTTCACGCGTGGGAGCTCAAGGGGAAGTTTCCGGCGATTCTCGAAAGCCCATCACACGGCGCGGCGGCGCGGGAGCTGTTCGAGCACGCGCAGGAGCTTTTGGATGAGATCCAGCGACACGGCTGGCTGCGCGCCAAGGGCGTATACGGGTATTGGCCCGCGCATTCAGAAGGCGACGACATCGTGCTCGACGGAGAAGTGCGCTTCCCGATGCTGCGGCAGCAGGTCGATCACGGCGATGACAAGCCGTATCTGTCACTCGTCGATTTCGTCGCTCCGGCCGGCGACCACGTGGGTGGGTTTGCGGTGACAGCGGGGCTGGGCATCGACGAGCTTGCCGCGCGATTCAGCGCGGAGCACGACGACTACCACGCGATCATGGCCAAGGCGCTGTCGGACCGGCTCGCCGAGGCGTTTGCCGAATATCTGCACGAGCTCGTGCGGCGCGAGTGGTACGAGACAGGTCCGAAGCAGCCGAACGAGGAGCTGATCGCGGAGAGATATCGCGGGATTCGTCCGGCCTTCGGGTATCCCGCGTGCCCGGATCACTCGGAGAAGTTCGGGCTGTTCGAGCTGCTGGATGCGCGATCGATCGGAATGGATCTGACCGAGACAGGGGCGATGACGCCAACCGCCGCAGTGGCGGGACTGTATTTTGCGCATCCGCAGTCGCGGTACTTCATGGTGGGGAAGATCGATCGCGATCAGGTGCAGGATTACGCGCGGCGCAGGAAGACCACGGTCGCCGAAGCGGAACGCTGGCTGCGGCCGAACCTGGGCTACGAGTAGTAGACACGAGTAGCGATTCCGTGCGAGTGGACACACTCGCCTAATTGGGCCCGCCACTCAACCGTTCATTTGTGTACACCCGCGCCTTAACAAGCAGGATTGCGGGCAGCCATGGCTCCCTTCATCCTCTCGGCCGTGGCTCGCAGACCGATCGTGCCCGAAGTCCTCAAGCAGGGGCCGTTCACGATCGCAGACGCTCGTCGGGTCGGTATTGAACGCTGGCACCTCAAGGGGGCTAGTTGGAACCGACTCGGCCCACGCAGCTACATGTGGTCAGGGCTTCACGAAACAACTCTCTCCAAGTTGGCCGCAGCCTCTCAAAGGCTGCCGCCGATCGCGGCTTTTTCAGGGCTGACGGCAGCATGGCTGCACGGCCTCGACACTCCACCGAGTGATGCAATCGAGGTTACAGTGCCGAAGGAACTCGGGATTTCGACCCGCGCGGGCATTCGCTTGCGGAGAGCAGCCCTTCCCGAAGCGGAAGTCGTGCGCAGTCGCGGCCTGCGCGTGACCACAGTCGTTCGAACAGTTGCCGAAATTTGCTGTCGGTTGGATCTGGTTGACGCAGTGGTGGTCACGGATTCCGCTCTTCGTCGGCGGAAGGTGCGGATCTCGCGATTGATCGATTGGGCAAATGGCCACAAAGGCAGTCCCGGCATCAACAAGCTGAGGCGGGTGATGAGCTTCACCGAGCCCGCCGCCGAATCGCCGATGGAGTCTCGTCTGCGAATGGTCCTCGTACTCGGCGGACTACCGCGGCCAAGGGTGCAATTTCCAATCCACGATGACCAAGGTCGATTTGTCGGCAGGCCGGATCTCTATTACGAACATGCCCGACTCGGAATCGAATACGACGGCGGAACGCATCGGAGCTCACTCGCGGAAGACAACCGCCGTCAGAACAAGCTGCTGCAGCAAGGCGTGCGTTTGTTGCGCTTTACGAGTCGCGACGTGCTTCACGACCCCGCATCCGTCGTGCTTCAAGTTCGGACGATTCTGCAATTGCAGGAATGAACCGCATCGGATACATTCAATCCGGCAGCTCGGTCCCTGGTGCCCACGGGATCGAGTAAGGAAGGGGAAAAGGGGCAGCGTAAAAGGGGGTTGTGTATGACGGCTCGTCACATCCCGTCAATCCGTGGGCTCATCGTCAAAACGTTGACGGCTGCGTCGCTCGTCCTTCCCTCACTGGCCATGGGGATGGGACCCGCGGTCGACAACGTGGCGATCCGCCCGCTCATAAGCGACTGGTCGTTCGTCTCGAGCGGCCCGACGCCGCCTGATCAAGCGGCCTGCTATCTGGCCAACGCCAGCTCAGGTGGCCGGCGCTGCTTCAACCCAACGTCGATGGCCAACTCGTACGACTACACCAGGCTTCACAACCAGGGCAATCTCGGCCAGGGAAAGACGATCGCGATCGTCGACTCGTTCGGCAGCGACACGATCCGCAACGATCTCGCCACCTTCAACCACGCCTTCAGCCTGCAGCACATGTGTGGCGAGACCGGTCAGTTTGCCGTTCCGTGCACATCCACGATGCCCAAGTTCAGCATCCTGGCGGTCCAAGGCAGCCCACCCGCCGCGCCGCCTCCACCGAACAACGGCACCGGCCAGGAAAATCACAACCTGTGGGCGCTTGAAGTCTCGCTCGACGTCGAGTGGGCCCACGCGACCGCCCCCATGGCAAACATCATTCTCGTGACCACGCCGACCGCCGAGACGCTCGGCAACCAGGGTTTCGTGC
>DATLKH010000318.1:0-8988 GCA_035538475.1 Candidatus Dormiibacterota bacterium
CCGCCTCCCCTACCTCCAGTCCCATCGCCACCGCTGCCACCAGCCCCAGCTCGGCACCTGGTCCGGCATCGCTGGTTCACTGCACCACGGCGGTTCCGGCCGGAGACAACCTCGTGATCGGCACCGTCGTCGGAGACCCAACGGTTGTCGTGCGCGACATTCAGGATCCGGCGAACGCGAAGAATCTGTGCACGATCGATTCATCAGCAGTTTCGCCGCAGTTCGTCAGTCCGACCGCCGTCGCTTATGAGACCTCGGACAACCAGATCATCCAGGCGGATCTGACGTCAAACACCACCGCCATCCTGGCGACCTTCAGCCCTGGCTTCGGATCAGGTCAGTACGCGATCAGCCCTGATGGACACTCGATCACATATCTGGAAGGCAACGCCTGGCACGTCGCGGGGCCGTCGGGCAACCGCGTCCTGAGCACGCTTCCAGCGGTACCCGGACGCGGCGTCAATCCGCTCGAAGACGACAGTTTTATCGGCTTTTCGCCGGACGGCCAGTACGCGGCCCTTTTCCAGACGTTCCACGTCGGAGGCAGCGGGGAGACGGCGCCCGATCAGATCCGCCGAGTCAGCGACGGCAAGCTCGTTTACTCGACCAGCGGCATGACGATGGCGGTGTGGGCCTCGGTGCCCAGCCGGCTGTTCTTCCGCGACACGTCCGGAAACGTTCACCGCTGGGACCCGAACGCGGGGCTGTCGTCGATGACGTCGCTTCATTGGATCCGTCCGAGGTCGTCACCAGACGGCCGCTGGGTCTCCTACACGATCCGCAACCCATCCTCGGGCATCGGCAGCGTCGGCTTCTACAGCGTGCAATCGAACAGCGTGCAGGCCACGACGCAAGCAGGTCGAGCCGGCGCGACGTTCCTCAGCAACGACCTCGTGTGGTACGGCGGCGAAAAGACGTGCACAGTCAACTGCGGAATCCAGCAGGTGACGCCAACTGGCGTCACCTACATCTACAGCATCACGAGCGCTTCGGAAGTAACCTCGCGACTCTCAGCGGTGTACGACGCGTGGCCGCATCAGAGCGCGCCCGGACTCTAGGCCAGCTCTCTCTTGCTTTCGGCCTCGCGCCGGACCTGCTCTTGGGGACCGACCATCTTCTCCATCACCGCGCGGTACTGGAGCAACGCCTGACGCATGCCCTCGGTCTTGTCGCGCGAGGAATATCCGAGCTTGTGCGCGCGCTGAACCTCCATCGGGAGATCGCGCTCGGTCAAAGGATGCCCACGCTCGCGCAGGACTGACATGACCAGCGATTCAGCTTCACGAACCGCTTGCTCGGGCGCGTCGACGAAACGGCTCTCGATCTGATCCCATTCGTTGATGTAGCGCTCGCGTGCCTCGGGCGACAGCAGCCTCAATCGCGGACGGGCGCGGCCGACTCCTGCAGCCCGAATCAGGAATAAGAGGACGACGACCACCAGGGCCACGACCAGGATCGTGATCAACGTTCCAGTGTCCATTCAGCGACACCTCCATTACAGGAACGCCAATCGACGCGCTTGGACCCAAGCCGGCGAAGGTGCGAATCCAAACTTGACCCAACCTAGTAGGACTAGTTGCCTACTTTCAGGTTCCCCGCAGTACACATGGCGCTTCTATGCTCTCGATATCGACTCGCTGAATTAGTCGGTCGCGGGGTTTGTTCTTGAACGCAAAAGGTTTTGTCATAGTCGACAGACGTGATAGCCATCGCGCGAACTCAGCGCGTTTTAGCCATGTGAAAGTTCGGCAGGCCATCCTCTGGTCCGGCCTGCTGTTCGGTAGCCAGACCACCGACGCGCTAACGACAGCGGTCGATCGGACGCGCGGAGCGATCGAAACGATGCCAGTGAGCGCACAACTCCTCGAGGTCGGCGGTCCCGCCATGTTTTGGGCATTCAAGCTCTTCATCGTGGCCACGGTCGCCGTGGCCCTATTGACAGCCGCGGGCCTGGTGCGAGACGGCCATCGCCTGTCCCAACTCACGTTTCACGTGAGCCTGATCGCGGTTCAGGCAGCGACGATCTGTCTGGCGTTCGTTTCGCTCAGCAACCTCACGGTCCTGAGCTAGCCCGCTTCCAGTCCAGACCGGGGCGGCATTCGCCGCGAATCGCGAACGCTGATGACTGCTTTGGGCTGGTGCCGGTCCCAGGCTTGCACACAGCTTTCGCAAGTGCAGCCGGGACCGACCACGAGCGACTTTGAAGGTCGCGCCTTGCGGCCCAGCCTCAACAACGTTGCGACGACTTTGCTGCGACGTGGTGCTGTCATGTTTCCTCCCGGGGTTGTTGCGACGTTTTTGACGTTGACTGGGATAACGATTGGCCGCAACAAATCCTGCAAAACCGCCTTACCGGCCAAATTTGGTTAATTCCGGGGTAGTCGGCGTTTGTGCTTTCCGAACTGAGAGGCGGGGGTAGTTGTTACCGGACCACCAATTCAGGAGGAAGTAATGCTGAAGTATCGTCTCGCGATCCTGGGTGTCGGCGCCGCCCTGGCGCTGGGTACGGCCAGCGCCTTTGCGATGGCGTCGAGCACCGTCACCACGGACCGTGACGCGCACGGCGACCAGGTGTCGGCGGCAGCCCAATCGGACACGACGACGGACGAGGCCCAAGCCGAAAAGGCCAAAGAAAACGACACGAGCAAGAGCGACACCGCTTCGGCCGAGGGTCAGGAGAACAAGGACGGAGCCCGCGCCAAGGCGGTGGCGGCCTGCAAGGCCAACCCTGCCGACACCACGGAGGATGGGACCGAGAAGGCGCCCAGCAGCAAGTCCGATAAGGCGGCCGACAGGGCGGAGGACAAGACTGAGCATCGTGCGGTTGTGGACTGCATCACAGGCCACTCGACGGCAGGTGGCGCGTCCAAGTAATTCGAATGACCTGGTAGAGATTTACTCGCGTCGCTGGGGTGGATGAAGGGCGGGCCTTCGGGCCCGTCCTTCTGTTTCAGCTACCGCTCAGCAAGCGTAGTCCGCGTCGGCGCCAGTCGATGTTATACCCGACTGGCGAAGCCACTCAGTCAACCCGGTCGAGAAGCTGCTGGAGCAGTTCGCGGCCCCGGCGACCCAGCTGGCACTCGCTGATGCGGGTGCAAAGCTCGATCCAGACGTGATCGTGTTCCAGGAACTGGCATACGAATACACGCCGATGGGACCACCACTCAGGGATTTGAGCTCATCCGCTGCTCCCTGAATTGCGGCTTCATTCAGATGTTTGTCGGATGAAGACCAGCTGTTGCCGGTCTCGACGTCGAGCCACCACGCTTTCGGGACGACGCCGCCGGTTGACATCTGGCCGAAGGCGTACTTACTCTCCGCGCAACCGATCTGATACGCGCTGAGGTACTTGCCGGCGTAACCCTCGGGCGACGTGGCCGAGGCACATGCGCCCGAAACCTGCTTGCCGTACGCATTGGCGAATGCAACGTTCACATAAAGCGACGGCGGACTCGTCGTGCCATTGACGGCTTGCTGCCACAGTGCCTGGCGACACGCATCGACCGTGAACGGCCTGCCGCCCGTGACGCGCACGATTCCAAACGAGTTGAAGGCCGGATCGATCTGGTTCGGCGTTCCGTTCGTGCACTGGTAGCGCGAGGCGTCGTAGCCGTTACCGCTGTAGGGGCCGGCGTTCGCGAATCCCGAGGCGGTGTTCATCGCAATCACGGCGACGGAGAGGCTGAAGACGATCAGCAGGCCTTTCATGACCCGACCGTATCACCTCATGCCGCCGCTGGCCAGGTCTCTGTCACGGCACTGAAACCAGTGAAGCCTGCGCGCCGGCTCCACTGATTTCAATTTCCGAATCAGTTCGGATTAGTGAGCACGGCTTGTCGCGAACGGACCGACTGAAGCGCTATCACGCCGGCGACGGCAGAAAGAATGATCAACACTTGAAGCCAACCGAACTTGCGGCCCACGGAAAACCCACCTCCTTTTCCCTGGAATCAGCGCATCGAAAAATGCGCTGTCAGGTAAACGGAGGACCGTTGCCGCAGTTACGCCTTTATCGCTCCTCTGGCGGTCGGTGCTCGGACGGATAGGAAATGATCCGGTCCCACTCGTCAGCCGCCGAGCGCGCAGCGAACGCGATCAACGGCTCGTCGCCGATGTTGAACACCTCGTGGGGAATGCCGGGCTTGATGTAGATGAAGTCCCCCGCCTCGTTCTCGACCGACTGCTTCAAACCCTCGCCATAGTCGTGGCGGACGCGGCCTTGAACGATGAAGAGCATGACCTCGAAGCCGTCGTGGATGTGCGCGTAAGCGATGCCGCCGGGCGGCACGGTGGCAACGTTGATGGACAGCGCTTTCGCGCCGGCGTTCTTGCCCGACAAACCCTGTTGATAGGAGATGCCGTTCCAGCTGCGCTTGCTGCCCCCGCCGCGAAGGATCGTGATCCCGTCGAGCTCCTCGACCTTGTCCATCGCCTTCTCGCCGCTGCCCACAGCTCGTGCGGTCATTTCGACCTCCTCCGGGGAAAGATTGCGATTGCATCGTACGTCCGTGCCCGCGAACCAATCCCGTGATCCGAATAGGTGAATATACGAATATTCTATTATTCTGCTAAACTCCCGGTCGTGCCGATCTACAGGACGCCGCCGAAGTCGCGGAGCTTGGAACGCCGGCTGACCGAGCTGGACCTGCAGCGCCGTTACCTGGCGCGAAATCTTGGCGAGTCGGCCCAACCGTGGACCGGGGCGCTGCGCAGGCTCGCCGCCGCCGAGGCCACCGTGGGCTCGACTTCGATCGAGGGATACGGAGCGAGCATCGAGGATACGGTCGAGATTCTGGCCGGCCGCCCGGCCAGCAAGGCCAGCGAGGAGACGCAGCGAATCATTGCCGCCTACGGGCTGGCCATGGATCGGGTGACAGGATTGGCGGACGATCCGCATTTCGAATGGAGTCCGCAAACCATCCTCGAGCTGCACTTCCTCGTTTGCTTCCCCCAACCAGAGGCGCGGCCCGGCCGGCTGCGCGACGGCTCGATCGTCGTCACGCGGGGAGCGGGGCGCGAGCCCTATCGCCCGCCTGCGCCCGGCTCTGTTTCTGGACTGGTCGGCGAACTGGCTGATTGGCTGCGCACAGGCGACTCGTCTCGCCATCCGGTCATACGCGCCGCGATGGCCCACCTCAATCTGGTGTCGATTCACCCTTTTCGAGACGGCAATGGACGGGTTGCGCGCATCGTTCAGTCCTTGGTTCTCGCGAGGGAAGGACTGCTTCGGCCGGAGCTTGTCTCCATCGAGCCCTATCTGAGCCGCCACACTCGGGAGTACTACAGCGTCCTGGAAGAAGTGCAGGGTCGTGAGTACGACTCAACCCGAGATGCTTTGCCGTGGGTCGAGTTCTGCATCGAGGCTCACGTCTCCGAAGCGACCGAACGCAGGCGCTGGGTCGAGCTCGCGTATGCCCGGCACGATTTCTGCGAAGAGCTGGCGCGTGCCGAGAGTTATCCAGAACGATTTGTGACCGCACTCGAGCAAGCGTTGCTCGGATTGCCGGTCACGAATGCCGACTATCGGCGGGAAACCGCGATCGCCAGCCCAACCGCGGTCCTGGATCTGCAACGACTTCGCCGCGATGGATGGTTAGACCAAGAAGGCGGCGGGCGCTCGGTTCGCTATGTCGCGAGCATCAAACTGCAGACCCGATGGTCAAAGAGGTAGCTTGAAACCCGCGGAAGCCGACATTCGCGGAGTCGTAACCACCGCTGCGAGCGTTCGTTAAGCCGCACGTGCGGAGTGGACTGCTCGACATGGCCGACCGATGCCGCCCCCGCAAACTGCGCGAGTGTGCACATTGGCGGGTTATTTCCCTGATCGAAACCCGCATATGCCGGCACTCGCGGATCGATGTCTTTAACGGCGAACATGATGCGACGGATGCCCAGCGTGTTCACCGGTGCGTCAACCGGCCCAAACCTGATCGCGGTGGGCGTGTGAAACTTGTCGAGCTCGATGCCACAGTGGCCGTCCGGAGTCCGCATCAACGCGAGGGTGGCGCGAACATCCTTGAGCGCGATCACGCTGTCGACCAAAGGACCCTCGACCTGCGTCTCGCCTACGAGCTCGAGGCCGAGTTCGGTGAAGAAAGACTTGACCGCCTCGAGGTCATCTACGACGATCAGAACGTTGTCCATGCGCTGAATCGCCATCAGCACACCCTATAGCGTGTCGCCCGTTTCCGGATGGCGGTCAGCCCTGGCTGACGGGTCGGCCCTCTGACTGTGGGATGTCAGCGGGCAACGTGAACCTGAACGTCGATCCCTCTCCGACCCGGCTCTCCACCCAGATCCGCCCGCGGTGGAGCTGGATGATCTGCTGCGCGATGGCCAAGCCCAGGCCGGTACCGACGGCGCGCGAGCGGCCCGCACCCTCGTAGCGTTCGTACCGGCTGAACAGCCTCGGAAGGAACTCCGGCGGGATGCCTTCGCCTTGGTCGCGGACGGCGACCTCCACCCGACCGTTCTCCGCGGTGGTCTGGACGACGATCTCACCGCCTTCGGGCGAGTACTTGATCGCGTTATTAAGGAGATTGATAACGACCTGCATCAACCGGTCGGCGTCGCCCTGAACGCTGACACAGCCGGGGTGCAGCTCGGTCCGGATCTCGTGCTTGTCGGTGGTCATGCGCGCGCGGTCGACCGCGGCCGTGATCAATGCATGTAGATCGACGGATTCGACGTGAAGTTGGATCCGGCCTGCCTCGATGCGGTCGAGATCGAGCATGTCGGTGATCATCCGGTTGAGGCGCATCGCATCGGCGTTGATATCGCCCGCAAACTGCTTCACCTCATCCGGCGAGACGTCCTGGGTGTGCAGCACCTCGCTGTAGCCCTGAATCCCCGTCAAGGCCGTGCGGAACTCATGGCTCACCAGGGACATGAACTCGCTCTTGAGCCGGTTGAGCCTCTCCACCGCGGCCAGGTTGCCGGCTGCGGCCTGTTCTGCGTCGTGCCGGGCCGTGATGTCCTCGAACATCACGAGGTAGTAGCTGATGCGGCCGCCCGAGCCGAACACGGGTGTCACGCTCCGATGCACGTACAGCGTGCGGCCGTCAGCACACCGCATCTCCCCGTCGACCTCCACCCGGTCAAGCCGCCCGGCCTTCATCAACGCCATTCGCTCGCGTGCTCTGGCAACCTCCACTTCCGGGATGTATTGGGCGACCGAGGTCCCGACCAGGCCTTGGATCGGTACGGCGAGCATCTGGCTCAGGCGCGGATTCACATCCAGAAACCGGAAGTTGTCGTCCACACGAGCGATGCCCAGTGGCGCGCGATTGATCACCTCGTCGAGGAGGTTCGTTCGGTCGCGCAGCTGTCGCTCTGCGCGCCGGCTGGCCGCGAGCCAATCCAGTGACTCGCTCATGGCCAGGATCTGGCTCAGGACGAACAGCGCACCAATGCCGCAGCTGATGCCGAGCATGGCCGGCTCGATGAGTCGGCCGGCGAGCACATAGACGAAGTTGACCGCGACGGCGGTACCGGCTCCCACCCAGGGGATGGCGACCTGCCACAGCTCCGGGGGGGTCTGCGACAGCGCCGGTTCGGCCTCGGACCTCCCCGCGCGAAGCGACGCGAGCGTCAGGATGCCGTAGGCGGCGATGCGACCGATCTCGCCCACCAGACCGCCCGGGCCGCCTTGCATGACGGGCTCGTAGGCGCCCGCCCCATCGGCCGTGAGCATGACGGCCAACGCCGCGACCACGCCGCCGAGCGCCTGGCGGGAGCCGGCGCGGGCCCTCAAGAAGGCGATCGCGCCGACGACGATCAGGACGACGTCCGCGGCAGGTAGGGCAACAGCAGTCGAGAGGGTTGGAATTCGCGTATACAGCGCGCCCAGGCCAAAAGACCACACCAACACGAGCGTGGTGGCCAGGACCATGCCGTCCAGCACGGCTCTCAGCCTGTCGATGATCCCGCTCGGGGCGCTCGGCAAGGCAAGCAAGCCGGCCAGGGCAAGAAGGGCGGCGACTGCGTAGGCGGGGATCGCAAACGAGGCGACCGCCCAGCTCGCCGCGGCGGCTGCCAGAAGCGACCAGGCCACCCGCGCGCGGCCGCCTAGACGGCGCGCGGCGTCCGCCGACGCAACGCACGCAAGCAGCGCCGCAACCACGGCGAGAACGGCCATTGGAGGTCCAAATTATGGGTGCGGTCGCGCCGTTCTAAGCCCGCCAAGCGCTTGGCGCCTCCAAGCTCGCGAGTGCCGGCAGTGGCGGGAAATGCGTGCGCTGCAAATCCGCGAGTGCGCCGAATCTGACTAAGATCGGCGGGACCATGAATGAGCTGATCAAGAGGACCGCTCAGCTCGCTGTAGTCGCACAGGTCGTGTTCGTGGCGAGCTTTCTAATTGCCGGCACTTGGCAGGGGCACCGCTACAACGCTCTGACGCAGTCGATGAGCGACATGTACGCGGACACTGCGCCGAACGGACTCTTCCTGGTTGTTGCGTTCACCTTCTGCGGCCTGGCGACCGTTCTGTTCGCCGGTCTCTCGATGTGACCGGCGCTCAGACGCGCCGGATGGCCGGCCGCCGTCGGGGCGGCGCTGCTGGGCCTATCGATTGCTGGCCTCGGCGACGTGCTCTCACCCTTCGAGAGGCTCGCATGCCGCATTGCCGATCCGGGCTGCACTTACGCCGCCCAGGCTGCGACTCCTGGCGGCGCACTCGATAACAATCTCAGCTTCATCGGGATCGTTCTGTTCGCCGTTGCGCCCTTCTTTGTGGCCGAGGCGATGAGGCGGCTCCCGGAATGGGAGGCTTGGGCGTGGCCGACACGCTTTGCCGGCTTCACATTCATAGGCCTGTTCGTAATCGACACCGTGGTCTACGCAATGAACGGTCCGCAAGGTCTGTTCGAGCGCCTTCTGGCAACGTCTGCCGCAGCGTCGATCGGCGCGCTTGCCTGGCGCATCTCGACGATGCGTGAGACGGAGCGCGCAGCAACCGGCTGAGGATCGGCGGCCGGATCGTTCCATATC
>DATLKH010000319.1:0-2081 GCA_035538475.1 Candidatus Dormiibacterota bacterium
GGACCGTGGTTACCCAACGCATGTTGTATCCGCCGGATCGTAAAGTCGGAGATTGGCCGCGGCAACGACACCGTCCCGAGCCATCAGGTGCGGGATCAGACTGTCGAACGCGTCGGCGATGGAGGAGTTCACCGGGCAGCCGTCCGCATAGCTCGGACCGAACATGAAGTGGTAGATGAGCACCTGCGAGCGGGCCGTCGAACAAAAATGAGCCCCACGAAATCGACGCGGCCAGATTGTTCGGGTGGTGCACGACGTCGGCGAGGCGACACACCAGTTCGGGGTCGAGGTCCGCCTCGAGTTGAATCGTGCGCCTGGCTCCGTCGGAAAGGACGAGGTGGGTCTCGACGGATCCCAGCGCGTGCAACGTTTCCAGCAGCGCGATGCCGTAATGTGGTGCGCTGGACCCCGACATGCCCACGACCAGTCGGGGACGCTGGGTCACCTGGGCATGATAAGGCCCTCGTTGCGAGCAACTTCGGGGCTCAGCCAGCTGGCGAGCGCGAACAACCCCTCCGCGATCCGCACACGAACGACGCGCGGCAAGCGGAGCTGACCCGATGGCGCGCGCCGCGGCAGCAGCGCAACCAGCCGTTCAGCCTCCGCCTCCTGGATGAGCTGGTTGTAGTGCCAGTACACACTTTCGTCAAGGTGCATGGGGTAGCTCACGAGGCATCGTCCTCCACGTCCGGAATGTGGTCTCATACGTTCGTTCGTTCTCCGACTCAATCCTTTTGTGCTTACGCTGGTTGAGACATCGTGGCTATCGAAAACGGACCGGTCCGTTTGGCGCCAGGCTGGTGTCAGTTGGAGTGATGCGAGTTGGTACGCAATCGTTGGTCGATGATGCGGGCATGAGCGCGGGTGACATAAGCAGTGCCCGAACAGGCGACGAGTCCGCATTCCGAGAGCTGGTCGAGCCCTACCGACGACAGCTCCATCTGCACTGCTATCGACTTCTTGGGTCCCTGCAGGATGCCGAGGACATCGTGCAGGAGACGCTGCTCGCGGCATGGCGGGGCCTGAGCGGCTTCGAGGAGCGAGCCTCGCTTCGCACCTGGCTGTATAGGATCGCGACCAATCGCTGCCTGAACGCGCTCCGCGACCGTAGGCGGCAGCCGCAGGAGGTACCTTCGATGGCCGAGCCACCCAGGCCCACATGGTTAGCCGAGCAGATGTGGCTCGACCCGTACCCAGACGCGATGCTCGAAGGCCTCGCGGATAGCGCTCCAGGGCCCGAGGCGAGCTACGAGACCGGAGAAGCCCTCGGGCTTGCGTTCACGGCCGGCCTGCAACATCTACCGCCCCGTCAGCGTACGGCGCTCGTGCTACGCGAGGTGCTGGGCTTTCGGACCGCCGAAGTCGCCGAGATGCTCGAAACGAGCGAGGCCTCGGTCAAGGGAGCGTTGCAACGCGCCCGCGCGACGCTCGACGCGCGGCTCCCTGTCGGTGATCGCGAGCTTGTCCCGCTGCCTGGCTCGGTGCGCGAGCGCGAACTCGTCGGCCGCTTCATCGCCGCCGTGGAGCAGGGTGATACACCAGGGCTGATCGCGCTGCTCACCGATGACGCCTGGCTGACGATGCCGCCGCAACCCTACGGGTACCAGGGCGGCGAGGCGATTGCGAGATTCATCGCTCGCGAGCGCGGTGACCGTCGCGGCGCGAACCTCCGGCTCGTGTCGACTCGCGCCAACGGCCAACCCGCATTCGGCTGCTATCTTCCAGATCTTCATGCACCGATCCTCCGCGCCTACGCCATGATGGTGCTGACGCTACGTGAGGACCGCGTGTCGGCCGTCACGTGGTTCGGCGAGCGCAGCCTTTTCGCACACTTCGGACTGCCGCGGACCCTGCCGGAGTAGGCTTGTCGCGCAGCTAATGTATCCCGCCGGGCTCCGCCGCTGGAATTCACCGAGCGCAGCTAGCAGCCGCCACCTGCGACAACCAGCGCGTCAAAAAGCGCGCCACTTACTGGGTAAAGTGACAATTTGTGCGCGGTGTGGCGGGTTGGCGCAATTTCTGAAAGACGCGGCGCGTTCTGCCCCGCGCGCGTGATGACGGCGGCCAGGTGACCGTCCTGA
>DATLKH010000320.1:0-6063 GCA_035538475.1 Candidatus Dormiibacterota bacterium
ACTCGCGACGGAATCACCGCCCTACAGATGGACATCAAGATCAAGGGCCTGACGCACGAGATCCTGGCTCAGGCGCTCGAGCAGGCTCGTGAGGCAAGGCTCTTTGTGCTCGACAAGATGCTCTCCGTCCTGCCGCGCCCACGCACCGAGATGAGCGATTACGCGCCGCGCATCACCACGATCCTCATCAACCCCGACAAGATTCGCGAGGTCATCGGCCCAGGAGGCAAGACGATTCGCAAGATCGTCGAAGAGACCGGCGCGCAGATCGACGTCGAGGACGACGGACGCGTGTTCATCTCCGCCGTCGACCAGGAAGCCGGCAAGAAGGCGATCGACTGGATCAAGAGCCTGACCGACGAGGTCGAGGTCGGCAAGATCTACCAGGGCAAGGTCGTGCGCATCATGCCGTTCGGCGCCTTTGTCGAAGTGCTTCCCAACCAGGATGGCTTGGTGCACATCTCGAAGCTCACCGATCACCGCGTCGAGCGGGTCGAAGAAGTCGTCAACGTGGGCGACGAGATCGTCGTCAAAGCGGTGGAGATCGACAGCCAGGGCCGGCTCAACCTGAGCCGCCAGGCCGCCATCGAAGAGCTTCAGACTCGCGGTGAGCCGATCGAGGAGCGCATCAGCCAAGAGGCGATCGCGGCAGCCCTCGCCTCACCCGCCCCGGCGGGCGGTTACAGCGGCGGGCGCGAGCGCGGCGGGCGCAACGGCGGCGGCCGGCGCGACCGGCGCCACTAGTCGAGAAGGTTGGCTGAGCCGATTCGAGTCGCCCCTCCGGGCCAAAGGTGGGGAGGCGGCCGTGACGGCTGAGGCCATTCGGGTCTGCATAGCGGGTTATCGCGGCAAGGTCGGCTCGGTTCTCGCCGCGGCTCTGGCATCGCAGCCTGGCATCGAGTACGTCGGAGGCGTTGGCAGCGGTGACGACCTCGCTGCGTTTTTGCGGGAGAAGCAACCGCGGGCCCTGGTCGATTTCACGCGTCCCTCGGATGGCTTGCGCAACGCGATGATCGCCGTCGACGCCGGAGCCTCGCCTGTGATCGGCACGACCGGGATTTCAAGCGCCGGTCTCGACGAATTAGAAGCCGCGTGCAGGGCCAAAGGCCTCGGCGGCATCGTGGCGCCGAACTTTGCGGTCGGAGCGGTGGTGATGATGCACCTCGCCGATGTCGCAGCGCCGTATTTCGACGGAGCAGAAATCATCGAGCTGCACCACGCGGCCAAGCTCGATGCGCCGTCGGGCACTGCACTGGCGACGGCACGGCGGCTGGCGGCGCGTCGTGGCACAAAATCGTTCGGCTACCGTAAGGCCGAAAAAGAGACGCTGGCGGGTACGCGCGGCGGGGAAGCGGGCGGCGTCGGGGTCCACAGCGTTCGTCTTCCCGGATTCGTCGCCGATCAAGAAGTCATTTTCGGTCTGCCTGGGCAGACGTTGACGATCGCGCATCGCACCACGAGTCGCGAGGCGTACGTGCCGGGCGTTGTTCTGGCGATCAACAAGGTCACTTCGGAAGCCAAGTTCTTTCGCGGGCTGGACGAGCTGCTGGGCCTGCGTTGATCACCGCGCCGAACCAGCTTCGTATCTGGGCTTCGCAACTCGCCGCCAATGACTTTCCGCCCGTGTGTGCCATGACCGGCCGCCCAGCCGAGACGTGGCGCAAGTTCACTTTCAGGACCGCCCCCGATTGGACGTATGCACTGTGGATCCTCATCATTTTCGGCCTGCTGGGCATCATCCTCGCCGCGATCATCGCCCGGGCTGTTTCGCTGAAGGCCTCGGGCCATCTGCCCTTGACCCGGTCCAGCAGCAGGATCGCGGTTCTCGCACAGCGGATTCCTATTTCTTTGGTCATCGGCGGAATTGCGTTGATCACACTGATCGTCGTCGCTGCGATTGCAAACGTCGGCGCGAACAACAGCAATCTGGCCGCCCTCGGCGCCATTGGAGTCTTGCTCGGCATTTTCGCGCTGGTCGCCGGACTCGTAGGCCTGCTCGTCGCGCCCTGGCTCCTGCCGCGCGCGCGCGTTGCAGAGCTTCCCGGCTATCGCGATCGGGTGGTCGAGTTTCGCAACGCACATCCGAACTTCGTCACAGCGGTTCTGCGACAGCACCAAGAACGTCAAGCTCAGCCAACAGGTCAGGTGCAAGCCTCATAGATTCGAAGTAAACTGACGCTCGTGCCCACCCCCAAGCGATTAAACGTTGCTGTCGTCGGCGCAACCGGACTTGTCGGCAGCGAGATGCTGAAGATCCTGTCGCAAAGGAAATTTCCGGCCGACCAGCTGCGTGTGTTTGCGTCGGAACGATCGGTCGGAAAGGAGATTCCTTTCAACGGACACAGCCTGAAGCTCGAGAAGCTCGAAGAATCGTCGTTCAAAGACGTCGACCTCGTCATGTTTGCTGCGGGCGCGGACATCTCACTGCTTTACGGCCCGATCGCGGCCGAGGCGGGCGCGCTGGTGATCGACAAGAGCTCCGCCTGGCGCATGAAAGAGAACGTGCCGCTGGTGGTGCCGGAGGTAAACGCCAAAGACATCCGCGAGAACGAGGGCATCATCGCGAGTCCCAACTGCACCACGATTCCTCTGACCATGGTCCTCGAGCCGCTGCGGCAGAAGGTCGGTCTGGAACGTGTGACGGTTTCGACTTACCAGGCAGCCTCGGGGGCAGGGCGGGCGCTGGCGGATGAGCTGCAGGACCAGACCGAGGCGATCGCCGCCGGCCGCAAGCCCGAGGTCGGCGCCACCACACATCAGCTGGCTTACAACGTCATCCCTGGTGGGTGGAAGCCTCAGCAGTACGGCTACAACGAAGAGGAGCTGAAGCTCGTCAGCGAAAGCCGCAAGATCCTGCATGACCCTGACCTGAAGATCGCGGCCACCTGTGTGCGCGTTCCGGTCCCGATCGGCCACAGCGAGTCGGTTTTCATCGAGACCACCGACGTGCTCGAACCCGAGGACGTGCGCGAAATTCTCGAGCGAGCACCAGGCGTGATCGTCTCCGACGATCCTGCTGCGCGCATCTATCCGACCCCGCACGACGTCGCGGGCAAAGACGAGGTCTACGTGGGCCGGATCCGCAAGGACCTGTCCACCGATCACGGGATCGCCCTGTGGATCGTTTCCGACAATCTGCGCAAAGGCGCGGCCCTGAACGCCGTGCAGATCGCCGAGCAGGCCATGGAAATGGGAGTGTTGCCGAAATGAGCACAGACATCGGACGTCTGCTGACAGCGATGATCACGCCGTTCAAAGAAGACGGCAAGGTCGATTACGAGGGTGCTCAGAGGCTCGCCGCGATGCTCGTCGCGGACGGGTCGGACGGGGTGGTCGTGTCAGGGACCACCGGCGAATCGCCGAGCCTTACCGACTCCGAAAAGATCGAGCTGCTTCGTGCCGTCAAGTCAGCGATCGCCGGAAAGACGGTGGTCGCAGGCACCGGCAGCAACAGCACGCATCATTCGGTGGAGCTGTCGAAGCTGGCGATGAAAGCCGGCGCCGATGCGCTGCTGGCTGTGGTTCCGTACTACAACAAGCCGCCGCAAGAGGGCATGTACCAACACTTCAAAGCCATCTCCGAGATCGGCCCGACGATCATGTACAACATCCAGGGCCGGACCGCGGTCAACATGACGGCGGCCACCACGCTGCGCTGCGCCGAGCTGCCAGGAATCATCGGCGTCAAAGAAGCCAGCGGTGATTTGGATCAGATCAGCCTGGTGTGCGCAGGCAAGCCTGAGCGGTTCAGGGTCTGGAGCGGTGACGACAGCTGGACCCTGCCCGTACTTTCGGTCGGCGGCTATGGCGTGATCTGCGTGGTCTCGCACATCGCGGGCCTGTCGATGGCTCGCATGATTCAGGCCTATGTGAAAGGCGACAACGAGGTGGCGACTGACATTCACGGTGCGCTGGTGCCTGTCATCAAGACGCTGATGACAACCGCGGCCAATCCGGTTCCGATCAAGTCGGTGCTGAACGCGATGGGCTTCAACGCCGGACCGTTCCGGCTGCCCCTCGTGCCGCTCACGGACGAGCAGCTGAAGTCGGTGATGAAAACCATCGACGATGCAGGCGCCTTCATCACATTTGCAAAACCAGGAGCCAAAGTCGCTTAGCATCCCGGCGGACCTCGCGCGCGTCCACGAAACCATCCGGTCGTGCAAGAACTGCGGCCTCCACGCCACGCGGACGCAGGCGGTGCCCGGTATCGGACCTTGCCCCTCGGATGTGATGATCGTCGGCGAAGCCCCCGGATTCAACGAAGACCGGCTCGGCGAACCATTCGTCGGCGCTGCCGGGAAGCTGCTCGACACCTTGCTCGGACGGATCGGTCTTCAGCGAAGCGACGTGTACATCACGAACGTGCTCAAGTGCCGGCCGCCGATGAACCGCGACCCGATGCCGAATGAGGTGGAGGCTTGCTCGCCTTACCTGCAGCGTCAGCTCGAATTGATCAAGCCCAAGGTGGTTTTGATCCTCGGGCGCCACGCGCTCGAGCGACTGATGCCGGGTCAGGGCTCGATCTCACGCATACATGGGAGCCTGATCCGGCGCGGTGACGTGGCGTACGTGCCCCTGTATCACCCGGCCGCGGCTCTGCACAACGGGTCACTGGTTGCGGATCTCGAGCGGGATTTCGACAGCGTGAAGAGATATCTCGACCAGGTGCTCGCCCCTCCGCCCCCGCCCGTGCCGGTTCCAGTGGCGAAACAGGAAAGCGAGCAGCTCCGGCTTTTGTGACAACCCCAACGAAGTCAGAGGGCAAGCCCGTGACTTCGCGGGGGCCCGAAAAAAATCGCCTTCGCTATGTCCCGCTCGGCGGCCTCGGTGAGGTCGGCATCAACATGTGGGCGCTGGAGTGGCAAAACCAGGTCCTGGTCGTCGACGCGGGCCTGATGTTCCCGCAAGAAGACATGCCCGGGATCGACCTCGTCTTGCCGGATATCTCCTACTTGCTCGAGCAGGGCAAAGAGGTGCTCGGCGTCTTCTTGACGCATGGACATGAAGATCACATCGGCGGACTGCCGTATGCGCTGAAGAGGCTCAACGTTCCTGTCTACGGGACACGCCTGACGCTCGGCTTGTTGAAGCCGAAACTCAAAGAGCACCGATTCCTGCGCGAGTCTGAACTCCGAGAAGTCCGTGTGGGCCACGCCGTCCAGCTCGGTCCGTTCCGGGTGGAGACGATTGCGGTCTGTCACTCGATTCCGGACGCGGTTGGACTTGCGATCGATACGCCGGTGGGCAAGATCATCTATACGAGCGACTTCAAGCTCGATCCGTCGCCACCAGACGGTTATCCGACGGATATGGAGCGATTCCGGCGGCTGGGGGAGGGGGGCGTGCTTTTGTTGCTGAGCGATTCCACCAACGCTGAACGCAACGGTCGCTCCGGATCGGAGCGTGATCTACATGAAGCCTTCGAATACATCTTCGCCAACGCGCCGAGCCGGATCGTCGTGGCCAACTTCGCCTCGAACATCCACCGCATTCAGCACCTGGTGCGAATGGCGGTCCAATTTGGTCGCCGCGTGGCGGTGGTGGGGCGCAGCCTGCAGCAAAACTTCAGGACGGCGCGCGAGCTCGGATTCCTTGACGTGCCCGAGGGCTTGACCATTCCACTCGCGGAGTACGAACGGGTGCCGCCATCGAAGTTGCTCCTGCTGACCGCGGGAAGTCAGGGCGAGCCATATTCGGCCCTGACGCGCTTTGCGGCCCAGGTTCACCCATTCGTCAACGTGCGGAAGGATGACTGGGTGGTGATTTCGGCGCGGCCGATTCCCGGCAATGAGCGGATGGTTCACCAAACCGTCAACAACCTGTACCGGCATGGGGCGCGAGTCTTCTACTCCGAGGTCGGAAACGTCCACGTCACCGGTCACGCACAGCGCGACGAGCTGCGCGAAATGCTGGAGGCGGTGAGGCCGAAATTCTTCATTCCGGTCCACGGTGAGTACCGGCAGCTCCTTCTGCATTCGGAGCTGGCGCAAGTCGCGGGAGTGCCGGCAGGCAACATCGCTGTCGTCGAAGACGGCGAAACCGTTGTGCTGGACCGTGACT
>DATLKH010000321.1:0-3089 GCA_035538475.1 Candidatus Dormiibacterota bacterium
CGACCATCAGGTCGTAGAAGACGGCGATGTCACCGGCTGCGTGCACGTCTGGCGCTGACGTGCGCAGCTTCGCGTCGGTGACGATTCCCCGCTCGAGCTTCATGCCCGTGCTGGCCACCGGTTCGGTGTAGTAATCGAGTCCGACTCCGTAAGTCAGCAGGTCGAACTCCACTCTTTTCCCATTCACCGTTTCGGCGAGAAAACGCCCGTCGGTCCGGCTGAACCTCTGAACTTCGTCGTTGACGATGAACTCGACACCCTGGTCTTCGCCCATCTGCCGGCAGAGCTGACCGCCCTCCTGGTCGAGCACATAGCGCAGAAACCAGGGGCCGCGCATGATCCACGTCACCTTGGCCTTTTTGCGATAGCTCACGCCTTCGGCGAGCTCATAGCCGATGAAGCTGCCGCCCATCACCAGCACCCGCTCTGACGCGTCCGCCTTCTCGATTATCGAGTCGGTGTCGTCGAGGGTCTGGAAGCCGAGGCACGCGGTCACTTGATCCACGCCCTGCCAGGGCGGTGGTTTCGGCCGGCCGCCCGTGGCGATCAGCAGCGCGTCGTACTTCAGCTCTTGACCGCGATTGGTATGGACCGTCTTTTCGCGCACGTCGATTTCCGTGGCCCATGTTTCGAAGTGGATCTCGAGGCCCTTTTGCGCGTAGTCGTTGACGGTTCGCATGAAGACCTTTTCGCGGCGCACCTGTCCCCGCAGGTAGCGCGGCAGCGCGACCCGGTTGTACAGCGGATGGCGTTCGGCCGCGACCATGACGATCGAAGCGTCCGCGTCCATCTTGCGGAGCTCTTCGGCCGCGGTCTGGCCGGCGATGCCGTTGCCGAGGATGACGTAGCGGCGAGTCAACTAAAGCGTCAGGGCGTAGACGTATGCAAGAGCCTCGGCATCGTCGAAATCGTAGCCGGACTGGCGCATGTCCTCGTCGGCCGGGTGGTCTGGCGGAACGCTGATCGTGACGTGACTCAGGCCGTCGGCGTCGGCCTCGAAGCGAAGCGCCATCAGAAGTTCCCGCAGGGCGCCGCCCTTGCCGGCGATGAACGAGACGGCGATGCTTCGTCCCCACGGCTCGCGCAGGCCCGCGACAGCGCGGCCCGACGGGCCGAGCCTGATCAGTCCGTGTTGCGCCAGCCGTTCCAACTCGTCGACGTCTAGGTCGAACGCGTTGTTGAGGTCGGGCGAGATTCCGCCGTAGAGCTCGATTCCCGGGCTTCCAGCCACGAACGGCCACAGCTTTTTCGCCTGGCCGGCATCGGGGATGCGCGCCGGATCGCCGCCTTCCACTCGTTTGCCGCGCCACCAGCGCAGCGCGACCAGCCGGCGAAATCCGAGCGACTCGAAGAGCGCAATCGCACTTTCCTCTCGGGTGGCCAATCGCATTTCACGAAACCGCTGCTCTTTGGCCTCTTCGATCGCCGACGTGAGCATGGCCCGCGCAATGCCCTGGCGGCGGTGGGTGGCGGCGACGCGCAGGCCTTCGTACCAGATGAGACCGGGCGCATAGGGGCGCAACCGCTGCAATCCGACCACGACCCCTTCCAGCTCGGCGGCCTGAAAGCTCGAACCGGCGTCCGAGACCCAGTCGTCGAACACGCGTGGAAGGTAGTCGTGCCCGTGCCACACGTCGTGTGTGATCTCGACGACCCGTTCGTAGTCCGCCGGCCTCATCGGCCGGACCGTCAGCTGCGAGGTTTCCAATGCGCCACTCCCGTGGTCACCATCCCGCCGTCGAACCACCATCCATCTTCGTCCTTCGAAAGGATCTGTTCGAGCGCGGCTCGGCCCGCCGCCTCGTCCCAGCCCTCACCGAAGACCCCACGCACGTCGGCGAGCGCTTCGTCGAAATCTGCGTAGCGATTCAACATCGGATAGTTGAGGAACTTCACGTCAGGCGAAATCCCGATCTGAAGCAGCAGCATGAAGAGCTCGCTGAAGCGCGGCAGGCGCGGACCCGCATCGCCAAGCAGACTCTTCCGAATCAGCCGCGCGGGGTGCGGCAGCTCGGTCTCTCGCATAGCGACGAAGACCCTCTCGCGCGCGGCCTGGTTCATTTTCTCGATGAACGGCACTGGATCCGCGACGCCGTAAAGCACATGGCTGCAGATGACGAGATCCGCGGGCGCCACCTCGGCGTCTTCCCAGGTGCTCGCGATCACGGTCATGTTGTCGCGCGGCGGAATGAGCGAGCGCATGCCTTCGGAAGGTTCTACGGCCGTCACCCACTCCAGCCGTTCGGCCAGTGGCGTGGCGTGGCGACCGGTCCCGGAGCCGACGTCGATCAGCGTCTTGCGCGGCGTGAGATACGGCTCGAGCACCTGCAAGAACTCGTCTGCCCTGCCGTGCGTGGAGCGTGCGAAGGTCTTGGCCCTCCGGTCCCAGTAATGTGGGTCGGCATGACCCGAGGCGAGCGTGGCTCGATCGGCGACCACTTGCTTCCAGCGCGCCTCCCAATCGATCTCTCCCACCGTGCCTACGAGCCTAGCCGCCCGAGCGGAGTCGGCAGTCTGACGGCGGTTCTTAACAGAGTGGGGACGGATTGGGGACAAACATACGGTGGTCGCCCATAGCTGGTGGCAATCGCCCCGCTCACCTCAAGATATGGCGCCCGCGGACTCTCTGGATTGGGGATACATTAGCCGGGTGAGCGGCAATCCGGAGTTCACCGACGCCGAGCGCGGGCTGCTCGAGCGGTATTTCACCAATCTCGACCGGCCGGTCTTCGCGCTGCGCAACCTGCCCGAGGTGGTCAAAGGTGCGCTGTTCTCTCGTTACTCGCGAACTGAGAAGAGCCTCCGGCGCGTGCTCCTGGACGAGTTCATCAACGAGCCGGAGTCGGGGTTCAACGAGCTCGCGGCACCGCCGCTCGACGACGACATGGTGGCGGTCCGCCGGGCGGAAGAGTTTTACGAGCGCGTGCTCGTCGGATACGGGGATGACTCCGTGGCGGAGCTGGCCGGCGCACATGTCGCGGTGGAAAGCGCCTCGACCCTTGCCGCCAAAGCCCTGGAAGACAGCCGCATCGGCCTTTCGCCCCTCGAGAAGTCGACGCGGTATGTACGGTTCGACCGTCCGGGCATGG
>DATLKH010000322.1:0-1736 GCA_035538475.1 Candidatus Dormiibacterota bacterium
GCGGCCGGGCCGGACTGCCGGTGACGAAGAGAATCACGCCCGATCCTTGCCGCGCCATCTGCCGTGCCGCAGCTGACGCGGTGATGAACTGCGACCTAACAACGGTCGTGAGAGGAACCATGAACTCGGCAGCGGTAAGACGCACCGCGGGCTTCCCACCGCCATACTCCACCGCCAAGGGCCCGATGGCGTTGAACACGACGTCGATGCCGCCGGCGTCGCGCACAACTGACTCGACATAAGCATTGACAGCATGCTCATCTAAAGCGTCGACCTCCGCGGCGTGGGCACATTTGCCGGTCGGATCGATGTCCTCTGCGACCGCCTGGATCTTGGACTTCGTCCGCCCCGAGATGAATACCTCAGCGCCTTGGGCGGCAAACTCCTTCGCAAATGCGGCGCCAATCGATCCGCTTGCGCCGAACACGACGGCGCGCTTTCCTTTGAGGTTCGAAGAGTGTGCCATTGTGACCTCCTTCATCCCAACCCGATGCGACCCTGGCCATCACAGACCTAAACACCGCGATGCCGCGAAAGTGGGCGGTCCAGTCTTCTGGTTTAGGAGACCGCCAAGTTTGCCGGCAGTCCGGTGTTCCTCCAGTGGGTTGAATGAAAGGCGGTGGAGCGCCAATTGGATCTGATCGAGCTGGCTCGAAACGGGGACGAGAACGCTTTCGCGGCTCTCGTCGAGCCGCACCGCAGAGAGATTCAGCTGCACTGTTATCGGATTCTCGGCTCGCTCCACGATGCGGAGGATGCCCTACAGGAAACGATGCTCACGGCCTGGAAAGCGTTCCCAAAATTCGAGGATCGATCTCTGCGGGCGTGGCTTTACCGAATCGCGACCACCCGGTGTCTGAACATCCTGCGGGCGTCGGCGCACCGCCCTCGAGCAACCGAGCCCATGCACGACGTTGAATTGCCTGAACCGAGTCGGATCGGTGAGGTGCTCTGGATCGAGCCCTACCCGGACACGCTGATCGACGGAATCGCCGACGGCACACCTGGTCCGGAGGCTCGCTACGAAGCCCGTGAAGCCGTGTCGCTCGCGTTCGTGACCGCGATGCAGCTGCTTCCGCCGCGTCAACGTGCGGTGCTGATCCTGCGTGACGTGCTTGGTTATCGGGCTTCGGAAACTGCGCAAATGCTCGGCTCATCGGAGGAATCGGTGACGAGTGCACTCAAGCGGGCGCGGGCAACCCTCAGGGGCCCTGTTGGCGACAGCGATGCACCGCCACCGGCGCCGCGATCGGCTGCCGAGCAGCGTCTCGTCGATCGGTTCGTGCGAGCGTTCGAAGCGAGCGACGTATTTGGACTGGTTGGTCTGCTGACGAATGAAGTGCGCTTCACGATGCCGCCACTCCAAGCGGTTTGGCAGGGACGCGATCGGGCGAGGCTTTTCCTGGAGGCAATGATGGCCTGGTCGGCTCATGGTCACCGCATACTGCAGACTCGTGCCAATCGCCAGCCGGCAGTCGGTCTCTACGTCGCTGATCGACATGGCAGCCTCCGCCGCGGGGTCGGCCTGCTCGTGCTCACGTTGGCGGGGGAACAGATCTCGGTGATCACTCGCTTCGACCCTGGACTGCTCGAACGCTTCGGCCTTCCGCGATCGCTGCGCGACTCAGACCCTTGCTGATTCCCCGTTAGGGAGCGGCGAGTCCATTGCGGAATGCATAGGCGACAGCCTGGCCGCGGTCGCGCAGCCCCGCCTTGCTGAAGATGTTGTTGATGTG
>DATLKH010000323.1:0-3555 GCA_035538475.1 Candidatus Dormiibacterota bacterium
ATTTTCAGCCAGTGGCTTGAGCCGCTCGCTTAGCCGGCCCAGCTCGTCGCCGCCGGCGTGGTCGAAGTAGCCGCCCAGCTGCGCGTCGCCATAGCGCTCATCGATGTGCGCGGCGAGGTCCTTGGCGATCTCCAGCCAGCGTTCGCCGAGGCCGTGCTGATAAGCGCGCACCCCGGCCAGCATGGACCAGACCTGGTCACCCAGCTGTCCACCGACACCTTCTTCATGCACGACTCCCTGGCCGCGGCGGTAAGCCTTGTCGAAAAGCGATTCGAGCAGCTTCTTGGCCTCATTTCGCAGCGCGGGCCGCTCGAGCCTGAGTGACGCGTCGAGATAAGCGACCGCGAGCTCGGCGTTCCACGCCGTGTAAATCCGCCGGTCGACGTATGGCGCTTGCGCCTGCCTGCGCTCTTCGTGATCCATCGAGTAGTAGTGCTCGTCGGCGTCTTGACTGCCGGCGTAAAGACCGGTGGATCGGTCGCGCAGCACGCCATCGAGAAAAGCGGTCGTCTTGTCCAGCACGTCGTGCATGCCGGCCAGAGAAAGCGCCAACACGAGCCCGCCGTGGTCTTCGAGCATCTTCTCGAAGTGCGGCACGCTCCAGTCCTGAGTCGTCGAGTAGCGAAAGAATCCGCCCTCGACCTGGTCGTACGTTCCACCTCCTGACATCTGCTCGAGCGTGTGCACCGCCATGCGCCGCAGCTCCTCGTCCGAACGAAGCGCAGCTTGCTCGAGCAGCAGCAATATGGCATCGGTCTGGGGAAACTTTGGCGATGTGCCGAAGCCACCGTACTCCGAGTCATACGCGGACTTGACCGCCTCCAGGATTGTGTCGACCTGGCTCGGATCGATGTCGCCTGCGCTGCGCGAAACGACCATGGCCGCTCGCTTCCGCGCGTCCAGCACGCGGCTCGAGATCTCGGTCTGGTTGCCGCGATAGAAGTCGGCGACCTGCATCAGCGCGCTCGCCATCTGGTCGGGTGGCAAATACGTGGCGCCGGTGAGGATGTCGCCTGACGGGGTCAGGAATGCGGTGCTCGGCCAGCCGCCCATGTTGTAGCGCTGATTGATGTCGGGGCGGACGTCGTTGTCGACGCGAATCGGCACGTAATCGCGGTTGATGAGCTCGATCACGCTTGGGTGTGAGTAGGTCGTTTCGTCCATGACGTGGCACCAGTGGCACCACACCGCCGAGATCGACAGCAGTATCGGGCGCCGGTTGTCACGCGCTTCGTCGAACGCGCGCTGCGACCATGGCTGCCAGTGGATCTCGGCCGCGCGATTGGGCCTGGGGGAGAAGTGGAATTCGTCTGCTGCCTCGGCCATCTCTAGAACGATAGGATGGCATTTGTGATCTCGACGAACGCCGTCGACGCGTACATAGAGAAGAACAGCCGGCGCTTCATCGACGAGCTCAAAGAGCTGTGCTCCTTTCCGAGCATCGCCAACAACGGGCTGGACGCCGTCAAACCGGCCCGAGACTGGATTGCGGACCGCCTTTCCAGATACACGGACCGAATCGAAACGCTCGAGGCGGGTGGCATGCCGGCGCTTTACGCGGAGATCAAGGGCGGGGGGCGGCGAAAGCTGCTTCTCTACCAGCACTACGACGTGCAGCCCGTCGATCCCGTCAGCCTCTGGGAGACGCCGCCTTTCGAGCCTGTCGAACGGCAGGGACGCATTTTCGCCCGCGGGGTGGCCGATGACAAAGCCGACGTAATGGCTCGCATCCACGCCCTGGAGACGCTGAGAGAGCTGGGCGAGATTCCGGTGACCCTTCGCTTTCTCATCGAAGGTGAAGAAGAAGTCGGTTCGAAGTCTTTCGAGAAGATCGCCCACGACCACGCCGCCAAACTTCGCGCCGACGGATGTTTGTGGGAGTCGGGCTCCTCCTACGACGACGCCGGTCGCCCCACGATTCAATTTGGATGTCGAGGACTTCTGTACGTGCAGCTTCGCGTCAGGCTGCTGGACTACGACCAGCACTCCGGCTTCGCATCGATCTATCCGTCGGCGGCGATGTATCTGGTCGCCGCGCTCGCAAGCTTGCGCGACCGCGACATGAACGTGAAGATCGACGGGTTTTACGACAAGGTCGTCAGGCCGTCGGAAAGCGACCGCGCGATGTTGGCGCAGATCGACCCTGAGGTCGAAAAGCGGCGGCAGCTGGTGGGGTTCGAGCACCTGGTTCGCGACCCGAAGCCCGACCAGGTCATCGAGCAAATGCTGTTCTTGCCGACCTGCAACATCGCAGGCGTGACGACCGGCTACCAGGGTGATGGTTCGAAAACGGTTCTGCCTGCGGAAGCGACGGCGAAACTCGACTTTCGTCTGATCCCTGATCAAGATCCGGAGGAACTTCTCGGGCAGCTGCGCAAGCACTTCGACAGCAACGGTTTCGAAAAGGTCGAAATCGTCTGGCACGATGCCGAGAAGCCGGCGCGCTCAGATCCCAACTCGGCGGTAGGGCGGACGGTGATCGAATCGGTGAGGGAGATGTTCGGCGAGCCTGTGTTGTGGCCGTTCATGCCCGCGACCGGACCGATGCATCCGGTGGTGGCCGACCTCGGGGTCCCCACGGTGCTGCCGGTCGGCGTCGGGCGTCCCGACAACCGGATCCACGCACCAAACGAGAACATTCACGCCGCCGACTACGTCAACACGGTCCGCTTGATGTGTCGGGTCTGGGAGAGGTTCGGCAAGTCCTGATGGAGAAGCTCACCGACAAGCTGTTCACGGTCAAGTACAACGAGGACACCGGCAAGCCGCACATCGAGATCGTCGACCAGAACGTGTGCGCGGTGAAGTGCACGGGGAAGTACTGCAACCACTTCTGCCCGGCCGGCGTCTACGAGTGGAACCAGGAGCAGCAGAAAAACCTGGTCAGCTTCGGCAACTGCATCGAGTGCGGTGCGTGCTCGATCGGCTGTCCGTTCGACAACATCACCTGCCACTCGCCGCGGGGCGGGTACGGCGTCCGCTACCAGAATGGCTAGCGGGCGCCTTTAGGAATACGTCCCGGCCTGGGAATACTTCCTATTAGAGAAGTGAGCGATTACGACGTCATCATCGTCGGCGGCGGCCCCGCCGGGTTGGCGGCCGCCCTCTACACCGCGCGCATGGACCTGAAGACGCTGGTCCTTGACCGGGGACCGCTGGGCGGCCAGCTCCTCAACACCGAGCTGGTCGAGGACTACCCGGGTTTCGAGTCGATCTTGGGCAGCGATCTCGCCGTCAAGATGGCCGAGCACGCCCGGAAGTTCGGTGTGGTCGTGCGCGACTTCGAGCCGGTCCACGAGATCGACGTCGAGGGGGAATTGAAGGTGGTCCGCCTCGAGTCCGGCGAGGAGCTTCGCGCCCCGGCGCTCATCATGGCCGCCGGCGGGCTGCCGCGCTACCTCGAGGTTCCTGGGGAAAAAGAGTTCTGGGGTCGCGGCGTGAGCTACTGCGCGGTCTGCGATGGAGCCTTTTTCAAAGGTCAGGAGCTGGCCGTCGTGGGGGGCGGCGATGCGGCCGTCGAGGAGGGCGAGTTCCTGACCCGTTACGCATCCAAGG
>DATLKH010000324.1:0-11407 GCA_035538475.1 Candidatus Dormiibacterota bacterium
TGGCGTTCACGGCAGCTCAGCGCCGCGATTCGGGATTCGCTGTGATCGGGCGCTTCGTGATCACTCCGCTGTTCCTTCTCGGCGGCGCGTTCTTTCCCCTGAGCAAGCTCCCGCTGCTCTTACAGGCGCTGGCCTGGGTCACGCCCCTCGCGCACGGAGTGGCATTGTGCCGCGACCTTGTGCTGGGCACATTGGTCGTGGGCACCGACCTCCTGCACCTCGGAGTGCTCCTTGCTTATTTCGCCGGTGGCTTGATCGCGGCGTATCTGACCTTCACGCGGAGGCTCGCGAGTTGAGCGTCCTCATGCTCCGCCTGCCGTGGCGATCGCTGCACGTGGTCGAGCGCAACCTGGTCGCTTACCGCAATCAATGGATGATCTTGCTGTCGGGCTTTTTCGAACCAGTGCTCTATTTGCTCGGCATCGGATTCGGGATTGGCTCGCTGGTCAAGAACATCCCGATCGGTGGCGGACACGCGGTGAGTTACGCGATGTTCGTCGCACCAGCCCTCATGGCCTCGTCGGCGATGAACGGCGCCATCTATGAGTCGACCTTCAACCTCTTCTGGAAGCTCAGGTACGGCGGCACATTGCAAACCGTCATCAACACGCCGGTGGGTGTCGAAGAGGCCACGATCGGCGAGGTGATCTGGGCGGTCGCACGCGGCAGCATCTACTCGCTCGGATTCCTCGTCCTGATGGCGGTACTCGGCTTGATCTCTTCACCGTGGGCGCTGCTGGCCCTACCCTCGGCGATCTTGATCGGATTTGCGTTTGCCGCCGCCGGTTCCGCAGTCACGACATTCGTGCGCGGCTGGGAGGATTTCGATCTGGTGCAGCTCGTGCTGCAGCCGATGTTCCTCTTCTCGGCCACCTTCTTCCCTCTGGCCGTCTATCCCCCGGCGCTGCAGTTCGTGATCGAGCTGACGCCTCTCTACCACGGCGTCGACTTGATCCGGGGGTTGACAACCGGATCGATCGGTCCAGGCCTGATCGTAGACGTGCTCTATCTGATGGCGTTGGGCGCAATCGGGATCGCGGTCGCTTCGCTGCGGCTGCGCCGCCGCTTGCTGAAGTAGTTAGGTCAGCGAGTAGATGTGCGGCAGCTCTCGGTACAGACCCGCGTAGTCGAGCCCGTACCCGATCACGAACCGATCGGGGATCACGAAGCCGCAGAAATCGATCTTGACTTCGACCTTGCGCCGGGCCGGCCTGTCGAGCAGCGCGGCCAGGCGAACCGATGCGGCGCCGAGGCGGCGAATCCGTTTCTCGATCGCGTTGATGGTGATGCCGGAGTCGATGATGTCCTCGACCAGAAGCACGTGACGTCCTACCAGTGGGCCTTCGACCATGTGGGCGAGCTTCAACCGGCCGTTGCTGGAAGTCCCCGTCGGATAGCTCGAAGCCCGCACGAACTCGAGCTCGGCCGGCATCGAAAGGCTTCGCAGGAGATCGGCGGCAAACACCGTGGCGCCCTTGAGGATGACGACGAGCACGAGCGGCGTGTCGATGTCCGCGTACAGCGTTGAGATCTGGCGTCCGAGCTGGCGCACGCGGCGAGCAATTTGCGCAGAGGTGATCATGGGTTGAGCCGCCACCGGCCTGTCCAGACCGCGCTCCAGTTCTTCGACGGGAGCCGGCTTGGTCAGTACCTCACCCATGTGGTTTCAGATTCTAAGAAACCTCACACCCCGATTGGATGCCAAACGGTTTTCAATTCCATGAAAGCGGCGATGAGTTGAGGACTCCGCTCTGATTCGTCGACTTTGATCACTCGCTTCACGTTGCCTGCTGCAGATTCCTCGATAGCTTTGATTTCGTCGGTCGTGCAGCCGGCCGCGTCGATCGCGTTGACATCCATATGGGCGGCGAGCCACGGCAACAGCTCTTTGCGTTGACCGCTCAGCACGTTGACCACGCCGGCGGGAAGATCGCTTGTCGCCAGCACCTCGGCCAGGGTCAGCGCGGGCAAGGGTTTGGATTCCGCCGCCAATGCGACCACGGTGTTGCCGCCGCACAACGCAGGAGCAAGACGGCGCACCAGACCGGCAAGCGGGTCATCTTCCGGCGCGACGATGGCGACGACGCCGGTCGGTTCGGGGATGGTGAAGTTGAAGTACGGACCGGCGACCGGGTTCACGGTGCCTGTGACCTGCGAGAGCTTGTCGGTCCAACCTGCGTACCAGACGAAAGTCTCGACCGCCTGGTCCAGCTCGCGGCGCGCTCTCGTGCCGCCACCCAAGAGCTCCACGAACTGTGCTCCGCGCCCGTCGAGCATCTCAGCGGCTCGATAAAGGATCTGTCCGCGATTCATCGCGGTTCGACCCGACCATGCGGCAAATGCGGTGCGAGCAGCCCGCACGGCGTCACGCAGGTCCTTCCTCGAGCCGCGCGGAACATTGACAGCGCCGTCCGGACGATATGCGCGGCCCGACTCCGAGCGGACGAACTCACCGTTCACGAACAGCTTGTAGGTCTTTCGAACGTCCATCAGTTCAGTTCCACGTAGGGGAGAAGCCCGTGGACGCCGCCTTCCCGGCCGAAGCCGGATTCCTTGTAACCCCCGAAGGGCGATGTGGGATCGAATCGGTTGAACGTGTTGGCCCACACGACGCCGGCGCGCATCCGCTCGGCCATCCATAGGATTCGCGATCCCTTGTCAGTCCAGATGCCGGCCGAAAGTCCATAGGGAGTGTTGTTCGCTTTTTCGACGGCTTCGTTCGGGGTTCGGAAGGTGAGCACCGAGAGCACCGGCCCGAAGATCTCTTCGCGGGCGATCCGGTACGACTGCGATACGTTCGTGAAGAGTGAAGGAGGAAACCAGAAGCCGCGCTCTGGGATCTCGCACTCGGGTTGATAGAGCTCCGCGCCTTCCTCGAGACCTGACTCGACGAGCCCCTGGATCTTCTCCAGCTGGGCGCGCGAGTTGATTGCTCCGATGTCCGTGTTCTTGTCCAGCGGATCGCCCAGCCGCAGCGTCGAAAGGCGGCGTTTCAACTTCTCGAGCAGCGGCTCCGCGATCGATTCCTGCACCAGAAGCCGGCTCCCGGCGCAGCACACATGACCTTGATTGAAATAGATCCCGTTGACGATGCCTTCGACCGCCTGGTCGAGCGGCGCGTCTTCGAACACGATGTTCGCGGCCTTGCCGCCGAGCTCGAGCGTGAGGTGCTTGCCGGTCCCGGCAACAGCGCGCTGGATCAGCTTGCCGACTTCGGTGGAGCCGGTGAACGCCACCTTCTGAACATCGGGATGCGAGACGACGAGCGAGCCGGTCTTGCCCGCTCCTGTGACTACGTTCACGACGCCCGGGGGCAGCTCGGCCTGCATGCAGATCTCGGCGAAGACCATCGCCGACAGTGGTGTCGTTTCGGCCGGCTTCAGCACCACCGTGTTGCCGGCGGCGAGGGCCGGGGCGATCTTCCAGGCCAGCATCAGCAGCGGGAAGTTCCACGGGATGACCTGTCCCGCCACGCCGAGCGGACGCGGCTTGCGGTTGGGGAATGCCCATTCCAGCTTGTCCGCCCATCCCGCGTAATAAAAGAAATGCGCGGCGCTGAGCGGAATGTCGACGTCGCGTGATTCCTTGATCGGCTTGCCGCCGTCCATCGTCTCCACGACCGCCAGCTCGCGCGATCGTTCCTGGATCAGGCGCGAAATGCGAAAGATGTATCGAGCGCGCCGCGACGGCGACAGGCGTGACCATTCGTCGAACGCTTTGCTCGCGGCCTTGACCGCGCGATCCACGTCGACGGCGTCGGCCTCCACCACCTCAGAAAGCTCTCTCTCGTTCGCGGGATTGATGGTTGGGAAACGCTTCTTGCTGTGGCCGGCCACCATCTTTCCGCCGATGAACAGACCGTAGTGCGGCTGGATCTTGACGTGGTCGATGGATTCGGGCGCGGGCGCGTATTCGAAGACTTGCTTGGCGAGCACTTCAGATTGCTTTTTGGTGATGGCCATCTTTTCAGTCGATCGTGAAGTAGTCGGGTGATTGATAGGCGCCGGTGCGTTCTTTGTCGATCTGCATCAAAACGTCGTTGAGCAGCGTCGACGCCCCGAGGCGCAGCCGCTCGGGCGTCATCCAGTCGGCGCCCAGCGTCTCATACGTGACCACCAGATAGGCTATCGCCTGCTTGGCGGTGCGGATTCCACCCGCCGCCTTGAATCCGACCGCGCGCCCGGTCTCGCGATGAAAGTCTCGGATCGTCTCCATCATCACGAGCGCGACAGGCAGCGTCGCTGCAGGCTGCACCTTGCCCGTGGAAGTCTTGATGAAATCGGCGCCCGCGGCCATGGAAAGGATGCTGGCGCGCCGGATCGCGTCGTACGTGCCGAGCTCGCCTGTCTCGAGGATCACTTTGAGGTGCGCCTCGCCGCAAGCTTCTTTGACCGCGACGACCTCGTCGTACACCCGCTGATAGTCACCGGACAGAAACGCGCCGCGATCGATCACCATGTCGATCTCTTGCGCTCCCGCGCGCACCGCTTGTTCCGTCTCGGCAACCTTGATCGAGGTGAAGCTCTGGCCAGACGGAAATGCCGTGGCCACCGAAGCAACGCGAACAGCGCTGCCGCGCAAGTACTCGACACAATCGGCGATCCGCAATGGATAGACGCAAACGGCCGCGACTGGTGGGATCGTGATGTCGCCGGCCTTGGGCCGCACGGCCTTCGCGCACAGCGCCGCCACCTTGCCTGGAGTGTCCTGGCCTTCGAGCGTGGTCAGATCCATGCAGCGGATCGCGAGATCGAGCGCCCAGAGCTTCGACGACTTCTTGATCGACCGCTTGGCGAGAGAAGCGGCGCGCTCGTCCGCGCCCACCTCGTCAACGCTGCGCACGCCGCGCATCAAGGAACCGAGGTGGGTCAGAGAAAGCGCCGTCGCCACGGATGCGATTATGCGACGGCGCTCGGCCGAAGCTGTTCGGTGGCGCGTCCCCAATTCGAACCAAATTGCGGCTTGCGCGCCGCCTTGTAGTGTTGCAACGATGAGGATCGCAGAGCTGAACTGGATGCAGGTCGAGGAACACCTGCGCCAGGACGATCGGATCGTCCTGCCCCTGGGTTCGACTGAGCAGCACGGATACCTGTCCCTGGCAACAGATGCGATCCTGGCTGAACGTGTGGCAGTGGAAGCCGCTGAGCCTCTGGGCGTGCCGGTGCTTCCGGTGCTTGCGTACGGGCTGACCCCGTACTTCGCCGCCTACCCTGGCAGTCCCTCGGTCAAGCTGGAAACCTATCTGGCTTTCGTTCGGGAGCTGGTGGATTCACTCCGCGGCCAGGGTTTCAAGCGATTCCTGCTGGTCAACGGCCACGGTGGCAACAAGCCTGTCGATGCTCTCGCGGGCGGACAGGTCACGGTGCACCACTGGTGGCAGGCGCCCAGGACGTGGTCGGTGGTGCAGGAGATCGATCCCGAAGCCTCACATGCGTCGTGGATGGAGAACTTCCCCTGGACCAGGCTGAAAGATGTCAGCTTGCCGCAGGATCACAAGGCGCCGGCGCCGCGCACCTCCGACGATCCGGCCGAAGTTCGAGCCCGGGCCGGCGATGGTTCGTTCGGCGGCTGGTATGAGCGCCCGGAAGCAGACGTCATGCGACTCTGGCGCACAGGAGTCCAAGAGACTCGAGAAGTCCTGTCGCGAATCTAGCTCGGGCCGCAGTGACCTCGGCGGCGGTGCTGCTCGCAGCCTGCAGCGGCAGCGTCGCGTCGCCTGCCGTTACGCCGCACGAATCAATCCCGCCGCCAAGCTTCTCCGCATCGCCTTCGCCCGTTGCGCTCCAGCAGCAGGAGCCGTCGCTGCCGGTGCCCGTGGAAGAGACGGCGGCGGCCGTAAGCGAAGGCAAGCTTTACGTGATGGGTGGATTCAACGCCGCGGGTGCGAGCCTCGACTCGGTCTACGTTTTCGACGGAACCGCATGGCAATCCGGGCCGCGCCTGCCGCTCCCGCTCGACCACCCGTCGGCCGCAAGCCTCGACGGACACGCCTACATCGCCGGCGGCCACAGCAACGGTCGGGACAGCGCGCGACTTTTCCGGCTCGACGGCGATCACTGGACGGAGCTGGCGGCGATGCACAACGCGCGGGGCGGGCACGCCTTGGTGGCCGATCAAGGCAAGCTCTACGCGATCGGCGGCAACAATTACGCGATCAACGTGCCTCCGGTCGAGGTGTACGACCCGGACGCCAATACCTGGACGGTCGTGGCGTCGTTACCTGTGCCCCGCAATCACGTGTTGGGCTTTGTCATCGGCACGAGAGCCTGCGTGGCCGGCGGTCGCGCACCCACCACGTCGCGGGTCGATTGCCTGGAGGTGATCAGCGGTGCGTGGTCGCGCTTGCCTGACCTTCCGCAGGCCACCAGTGGGGGCGGCGCCGCGACGTTTCTCGGTGGCGGCGTGGTCGTCGCCGGAGGCCAGAATGCATCGGAGACCGCGATCGTGAATCAGCTGACTCACTACACGGTCTCGACCTGGAGCACCGTCAATCCGATGATGGTGCCGCGGCACGGGTTCGAGCTGGCGGTCTTCAACGGCCGGGCGTGGGCTTGCGGTGGCGGCACCGCCCCAGGCCTGCATCCGGTTGCAGCCTGCACGTCGATCGCAGACCCGAACGTTCGCCTGACGAAATAGAGACGAGCGCCGTGCTAAATAATTCTTAACAAGCTAAAACTCAAGCGCCCGACGACTTCACATCTAGATTTGCGGGCGTGGCCAACGAAGCCAGTCCGCCGTTCCAGGGTCCGCAGCTCTCTCCAGATCATCAATGGATCTGGGACGGCAGCCGCTGGCTTCCGGTAGCCAAACACGAAGCGCTGTTCAAGAACTGGAGCGCCGTCGGCGCCGGCTTGCCGGTCGCGGAGGCGGCCCCGCAGGCGCAACGGATGCCAACCCCGGCGCCCACGGCGGCGGCCTACAGGCCTGTCCCTTACGTTCAATCCGCGCCGTCGCCCGCATCGCAGCTTCCGCTCTGGCGCCAGCGACGCCAGACCGGGATCAACAAGTACCTCTATTTCGTGGCCGGGTTCGTCGGCCTGGTCATGGTCGGCCTTGTACTGAGCTCACTCGGCACGATCTCGCTGCCCTGGCAAACCAACTCTGCGCCTGCACCGGCAGAATCGCCGCGGCCGGGCGTCTCGGGCAATACCGACTACGAACGCGCCGACAGCTTCGCGAACCACCTGCTCGCGCCTTACGTAGGGGAGGTCGAAGACACCTTCACCCTGGTCGGCCAGACTTGCGCGGCGGGCATGACCACGAGCTGCCAGGAAGCGTTGATCGCCGCCGACAACAAGACGAAGGCAGAGGAATCCGTCATCGATCGGTCCATTGCGCCCGGCTGCATCGTGCCGCAGGTCCAGAGCCTGCGCACAGATTTGGGGGCACTCGATGCCGCGGCCCTCGGCATGCTGCAGGGATTTCGTGACAACCGCCTGCCTGAGTTTCAGCGCGCATTCACACAAGCAGCGGTTGCGCATCAACGTGTGCAGGCGGACAACTCGGCTTTGAGTGACGCCGTCAAGGCGTGCGAGGCACCTCCGACTCAGTAGCCGTTTAATTAGGCGGTCATGAGCCGTCCCGCCGTGAAACACAAACCCGCGATCAGCGAGAGGCGGCGACAAGAGCTGATCCAGGCGGCCTACAACGCGATCGCCGAACGCGGATTTGAAGGCCTGCGCACGCGCGACGTTGCGGACCAGGTTGGCGTCAACATCGCGACTCTCCATTACTACTTTCCAACCAAGGAGTCTTTGATCCGGGGCGTGGTCGACCATGCCATGAGTCGCTTCCTCACCACGCTGGCGCCACACGGCTCGCCGCCCGACCAGCTGCGCAATCACCTTCGGGCTGTGCGACAGCTGCTGCTGGACGAGCCCGAGCTTGGCGCTGTGATGGGCGAGCTTGCGCTGCGCTCGGCACGGGATGAGCAGCTCCAGCCGGTTCTGGAGGAGATGTTCGTGTCCTGGCACACCACGATGCGAGGGCTGCTGCGCAGGGCGGTGCGGGAAGGCGGCTTGCGATCGGAGCTCGACACCGCAGGGGTCGCCTCGATAGTGATGGCGACGCTGACCGCCTTCATGCTCCCGGTGATGCGGGGGACGCAGGTCGGCGACCAGGCGCTGGGTCAGCTCGAGCGATGGCTCGCTGTCGATGGGAAAGCCCGAAAGGGCAAGAATCAAGCAACTGATTGATTGAGCTGCTATCTTGGGGTCATGGCCACCCAAGTCACGCCCCAAAGAGCGCCCGGTTTCGTCGGTTTGTTCAATCCCCTTGCTCGGAGGCTCCTCCGGATCGGCCCGCTTTTGGGACCGAATGCGCTGATCACGATTCGTGGGCGCAAGACCGGCCGGCCGCACACCACACCTGTCGCGCTGGTCGCCCTCGACGGAAGGCGTTGGGTGATCGGCACGTTTGGCGAGACGAACTGGGTTCGCAATCTGCGCGCGGCCGGTGAGGCGACGCTCACGGCCGGCAAGTCGCGGATCGACGTCAAGGCGATCGAACTGGACGTTCCGCAGCGCACCGCGTTCTTCAAGGAGACCCTTGGACCCTACGCTCGAAATCTGCCGGTGGGCCCACTCTTGCTCGCGGTGCTTGGCGCGCGCGAAATTCTGGACGACCCGCGCACGGCGGCTGAGCACAGGCCGGTGTTCGAGCTCCGCGACGCCTAACTGATTCTCGATTAACCGGTCTGAAAGCCGGTCTCCCAAAGCCATCATGGACGGCCCATGAGCTACTCGGGAGTCCGCGGGCCGACGCTCGCCGGCCGGTTCGGCGGCATTGTCAGCGCGACCGTCAGCTTCGCCGTTCTGCTCTTCCTTGCGATGTATGCCATCGCTCATCTGCATCGGGGCGACAACTTGCTGTTCGAGGCGGCGGCGTTCGCACTGGCGATCGTCGTCGGCGTGGCCCTACACGAAAGCGGTCATCTGCTCGTCGGTCTCGCGATGGGCGAACGTCCAAAGCAGTTGAGAATCGGATCTGGTCCAACGCTGTTCGCCTTCCGCCTCGGCAACGTTTTGATTCAGGTGTGCCTCAACCCGTTGGGGGGCGGCGCAGTGTATTTCTCGTCCACGCGAGACGTAGCCGGCGTCCGGCGAATCGCCTCGTTGGCCGCCGGCCCGGGAATCAACCTTTTGGCCGCCGGCTATGCGTTCGCGCTGTGGGAAAGCGGCGTCCTGTGGCTCGGCATCTTTGCCTTCGTCAACGCCCAGCTCTTCATCGCGGGCATCATGCCGGCCGTCGCGACGCAAGGTGGACGGGTGCACCGTTCGGATGGACTGCAAATTCTGGACGCGCTCACGAAACCTCACATGCACGCGACCTACTTCGATGGCGGCGAGTTGAGCGCTGACGCACGCGATGCGCTGGTGCGTGCGTTGGAAGATGCAAACCTTGCCGGCATCTCTGAGGTCGGCGACGAGCATTTGCTGCGCTCGTTGGCCCAGGACCCGACACTGGCTGCACTCTTCAAAGCACACGGCATCGACCACAGAATTCCTCTCTCGCCAACTCCCGAAAGCGACGAAACATCAGCGGCCCGTCTGTCGCGCACCGCCCATGTGATCCTGCAGATGGCTTTTCAGAAATCGCGCGACCTGGGCAATCCCCGACCCAACGCGGCGGGTCTCTGCCTGGGTCTGCTCTCGGTCGAGTGTCCCGCGATGCAGCTGCTGCGCGCGGCGGGCATCACTGCCGAAGAGCTGAGCCCTCTCGCTGCAGTCGAGGCCGATGACGAAGCCTCCAGGCATCGCGAGCAAGTGATCTCGGCCGACCTTCCGCTGGAGCGCTGGGGCACCGCTGCCGACAAGGCACTCAGCCGTGCCATCGAGATCGCGCAGGCGGAGCACTCGACTTATCTCGGCACGCAGCAGATCCTCGCGGCCCTGGTCGCGGACCCTGGATGTCGGGCTGCTCAAGCTCTCGAGCGATTGAGGTTCCGGCTCGTCTGGAAGCCGGTCACCTCAGACCAAGCGGGACAGTCGACAGCCCACTCGACAGCACCGATTCCCTCTGTTCAGGCGCAGCTCGCAATCGCAGGTGCGTTGTGGCGGACCGGACCGAACCAGCCGGCTGGAACGGCAGAGCTCTGCCTCGGCATCATCGACCACAATGCCGGGATCGGGGCGCAGATCCTGGCCTCGGCCGGTGTGACAGCGGCCAGTCTGATCAAGGCCCTTCGTTCCACCGAGCGCGAGGCGAGTGAAGCGGCCGGCGCGACGCCTTCGATCCGGCCGATGTACGAGCGCCGGGGTTTTGCGCGCTTGCGAGCCGGGCGATGGATGGATGCGCGAAGCGATTTTCAAGTCATAGAGCGAACGTCCACCACCGACCGCGCCCGCGCCGCGAGTCAGAACAACATCGCGTGGGTTTCGCTGTTGGCGAACGATCCCGCGCTGCGTGAGGAAGCGCTCGAGCTGACCCGCTCGGCGATGGCCGTGGCCCCTGAGATGCCGGCGATCTCGGGCACGCACGCGTTTGCGCTGCTCGAGAACGGCTTTCCGGCGGAAGCTGCCGCTTTGCTCGAGCCGGTGATCCCCAAACTTCCGCGCGCCCGCGATCGGGCCAGCGATCTGTATTTGCTCGCGATCTGCTACGCGCGGATCGGTCGAATGCAAGAGGCGGCTCAGAAGTGTGCCGAGGCGCAAGCAGCCGACCCCAAGAGTCCGCTGGCGTCGCGCGCTCAGGCGGAAGTCAACGAGCCTCGAACGACACCCGTCGGATAGCCCGGGCCAGGCGACCTTCCCCTTTGCAAAGATCGCGAGATCCGCGCGTGTCGGCATATGCGGTTTCAATCAGGGAAATAACCCGCCAGTGTGCACACTTGCGCACTTTCCGCGCGGCGGCAAGGCTCAAGAGCCGGCGGGTGATTCCAACTCCCCTGCTGGCGTCAGGCTTCAAATTTCGATACCCTAGCCGGCTGCCGCGGCCGAACTGTGCAATGGAGGCTCGAAATAGCCAAGATCCTCGTAGTCGAAGACGATCCAAGCTTGCGGGTGGTGCTCCGCCTCGTGCTCGAACAAGCGGGGCATGAGATGACGGAAGCGCCACACGGTCGAGCCGCGCTCGACCAGTTAGATCGCGATGTCCCGGACCTCATGCTGGTCGACTCGAGGATGCCGATCCTCGACGGCGCCGGACTGATCGAGAGAGTGCGGGCCAATCCGGCATATGAATCGATTCCGATTGTTTTGTTGACAGGCTTTTCGGATGCCCATCCCGGAGCCGATGCCCTGGTCAAAAAGCCCTTTGAAAAAGCTGACCTGCTCAAGGTGGTCGCCAACCTTTTGGATCTAGCTCCGAAGTAGCACCCTAGGATGATCGCGTGCACGGATCCGCGCGCGATTTCTGGAAGTTCCTAACCGGCCAGTCGATCTCGACCCTCGGCACCGCATTCACCACG
>DATLKH010000325.1:0-5647 GCA_035538475.1 Candidatus Dormiibacterota bacterium
GGTCGCCGACGCCCCAGCTCTTCTTCGTGCGCAGTGCATAGAGCTGCACGGACCAGCCCCACGCCCGTTCGGGCGGAGGCGCGCACGTTCCTTCCGGCACGTGTGGCCCTTCGACTCTTGACGGATGTTCGCCGTCGCCGGCCATCGCGTCCAGAATCGCCCGCTCGGTCGCGGTCGAGGTGGTGACCACATCGCCCTGCCAGCCGTGGTAGGCGGGAAGGATTCCCCAGCGCCGAGCCGTCTCGGAGGTGGTGGTTTCGATCAGAGGTCGATCAGCTTAGAGCGCGGAAGGGTTCCGGTTCAAACTGGGCAAGCACTTCACGCCACTCGGGCAGCGCTTGCGTGACGGCGGCATCGTCGTTGATCAGCCACGCCAGATGACGCATCGCATGCTCCAGCACCGCTTCGACGCCGATCGCTTTCGGCGCGGACATCGCCTCTCCACGCGCCAGCGCGGCGCGACCGACCGGCAGTTCGACCAGCGACTCCGGCGGCAACACGTCCGGCGGCTTAACGACCGCAACGTACGTCAGGATGATGCGGTCATCTTCGTGCCGCCACGATGTCGAGTGCACGAGCACCGCCTCGAGCGGATACCACCTCATCGCTTCCAGCACCACCTCGGCCGGTTTGCTCGCTGGTGCCAGGCCGACGCGCAGTGAATCCGCATGGAGCGGTTTCAACCAGAAGAGATGACCGTCGCGGATCCCGACCGGCAGCACCTCGAGCGTTTGCGACACGAAGTCCGGTGACCACCTGGCCGTGGAAATCGGCGGCCCCATCGTCTCCACGAGGACCTCGAGGCGCGATTTATTGCTTTTTCGCGCCATCTCCGACCTGGCGCCAGATTGCCCGAACCTGGGCCGGCGTGATGTCTTGCTGGTGCGCGGTTCGGCCGTGGCTTTGGACGCTGGCGATGACCTCGGCCCTCGAGCCGCGCGTGGTCCATCCGCAGCGGCAGGTGACTTCCATCAGCATGCCCAAAGCCTAACTATTGCTACTCTCCCGCGCATGGCGATGAAAGCCGCAGTGGGTGGGTCGGTGAGGCGGCGCGAAGACCCACGTTTGATCACAGGCAAGGGCCGGTACACAGCAGATATCGCGCGCGAAGGCTGGCTGTACGCCGCCTTCGTGCGCTCGACGATCGCGCACGGGCGCGTCGTGTCCGTCGATTGTCAGGCTGCGGCCGCGATGCCGGGCGTGGCGGGCATCTTCCGAGCCGAAGAACTTGGGTTGAAGCTGCAGCTGTCGCCGACCATGGATGGTTTCGAGCGACCGCCGCTTGCATCCGACGTGGTGCGCTTTGTCGGCGACATCATCGCCGTGGTCGCGGCCGGATCGCGCGGCCAAGCCCGAGATGCGGCGGATGCGGTGGTCATCGAATACGAGCCTCTGCCCGCGGTCATCACGGCTGCCGACGCGCTGGCGGCCGGCGCGCCGGTTCTTCACGGCGCCAAAGGCACGAACGAAGCAACGAGGGGAGAGTTTGGCGAAGCAGGGGCCCTCGATGGGGCGGAGGTTGTCGTCACCGGCCATTTTGTGAATCAGCGCCTCGCCGCCATTCCCATCGAGGCCAACGCGGTCGCGGCCGAACCTGACAGCGAGGGCGGGATCCGGATCTGGTGCTCGACCCAGGTTCCCTTCCGCGTTCGTTTCGAAGTCGCGGAGCTCCTTGGTATCCCCGACGAGAAAGTCCATGTGATCGCACCGGACGTGGGCGGCGCGTTCGGCGGCAAGCTCGCGACGTACGTCGAGCACAGCATCATCGCAGCGGCCGCTCTCAAGCTTCGGCGGCCGGTCGACTGGGTCGAGCACCGAACCGAAAACTTGACGGCGATGACGCACGGCCGCGACCAAGTTCAAGACGTGACGCTGGGTGCGACGCGAGCCGGACAGCTCGTTGGTCTCGAGGCGAGCATCGTCGCCAACGGTGGAGCCTATCCCGGCCTCTTGGGTGCAGGCTGCGCCCTGTACACGGCTCAACAGTCTCCTGGCATGTACGCGCTGCCAAAGGCTCATATCGGGGTCCGAGTCGCGGCCACCAACACCACCGTCGTGTCCGCGTATCGAGGTGCCGGCCGACCCGAAGCTGCATCGCTCATGGAGCGCGCCATGGACATGCTGGCGGCAGAGCTGGCTGTTGATCCAGCCGAGCTCCGCCGCCGCAACTTGTTCGAAGGCGACTTTCCTTACGCGACACCGACTGGATTCGTGTATGACTCGGGCAACTACCGGGCGGCGCTCGAGGCGGCGCTAGAGGCTTCGCATTACGACCAGCTTCGCCGCGAGCAAAAAGACCGCCGCGCACGAGATGAGCGGCTCCAGTTGGGCATCGGGATTTCCTGCCATGTCGAGATCACCGCTGTGATGACTCCGATGGAACACGCGGGCGTGCGGATCGAATCCGATGGATCGGTCACCGTTCAGTGCGGCACGACTTCAAGCGGGCAGGGTCACGAAACTGCGCTGGCGCAGGTCGCCTCGCGCGCGTTGGGAGTGCCGATGGGAAAGGTCAACATCGTCACTTCAGATACAGATCAAGTGACCAGCGGTGACGGCAGCTATGGCTCTCGCACGCTTCAGCTGGGCGGAAGTGCTGTTCACGGCGCGTGTATGACCGTGATCGAGAAGGCAAAGGAACGAGCGGCCGACCGGCTCGAAGCGAGCGTCGATGACATCGAGTTGCGGCCGGAGGGTTTTGGAGTTCGAGGAGCTCCGGAATCCATCGTCTCCTGGGCTGAGCTCGCCGCCGTCGAGCCTCTCGAGGCGGAAGAAGACTTCTTTTCGGACTTCACCTTTCCTTTTGGCTGTGATGTCGCGGTCGCGGAGGTCGATGTCGAAACTGGCGATGCCCGAGTCGTGCGACTCATCGCGGTCGACGACTGCGGCACGGTGCTCAATCCGATGCTGGTCGAAGGCCAGATCCACGGAGGCGTGGCCCAAGGCATCGGGCAGGCGCTCTACGAGGAATTCGTCTATGACAGCGACGGGAATCCACGAACCGGCACATTTACGGACTACCAAGTGCCGACGATAGGGGAAATACCTCCCATCGAAACCGTGTCGATGGAGACACCGACACCGAACAATCCGCTCGGAGCGAAGGGCGTCGGCGAGTCGGGCACGGTCGGCGCGACCGCTGCTGTTCAAAACGCGGTCATCGACGCCCTGTCACATCTTGGAGTTCGTCACATCGACATGCCATTGCATCCGATGCGAGTTTGGGAGGCAATCCAGGCGGCTAGCACGGGCCGCTGAGCTCCGCGTCGCGCGAGCGCTGGAGCAGCTCTTCAGCCGCGACTTTGTCGCCCCGCAGCTCGGCCACCTTCGCGAGGTTGCGCCACGTCCACGACGGCAGCTGCTTGTCGCCCAGCTCTTCGGCGATCCTGATCGCGGCGCGAAGATCCTCTTCGGCTTCGTCGAGGCGGCTGAGGTGGCGCTTTGCAATTCCTCGTGCCGCCCGCGCGTCGGCCAGCTCCCAGCGCGCGCCCAGGTCGGAATAGATGGCGACGCCGCGATCAAACCAGGGCAAGGCTTCCTCAGTTCGGCCGAGGTCGTCCAGGACGCGTCCCTTCTGCACCGCCGTGTTGGCAATGCTGAAGGAGTTCCCTGATTCTTCGGCGACGACGCTCGCCTCGTCGATGAGTCGCAGCGCTTCTTCCTGCTGATCCGTCTCGGATTGGTTGATCGAAAGCGCGGTTAACGCACGGACTCGTGCCCACTGGTCTTTGGGGTCGACCATTTCGAGTGCTCGCAGCCAGATCGCTTGCGCCTCGTCGTAGCGGTTTCGAGTCCAAGGCACCCAGCCGGCGAAGATCAACGAGCGAACGATGGTCCAGTTGTCCCCCAGCTCCTCCGCGCATTCGATCGATCGGTTGAGCAGCCGCTCTGCCTTGTCGACGTCGGCCTCGAAGTTGATCGCTATGTCGCCCAGAAATCGGAGCGCAAGCGACAGGGCAAATGCGTCGTGGTGCTCTTCACCGAGCTCGACCGCCCGGTTCAGCGCGAGCGTCGCCGCCTGGTAATCGCCCAACCAGTAGTGCGCTTCGCCATTGCCGGCGAGCACTCTGGCTTCGCGTGCGCCCCATCGATCTTCGGGCCCCGCGAGCGCGAGCGCGCGCTCGTAGCGGTCGATCGCCGAGCGACTCTCCATTCGCCGTCGCGCGCGATCGCCGGCCACAAGCAGCGCGTCGACTGCGCGATCGGGCACTGTCCGGTCATTGGGATCGAGATCGAGCGCCGCGAATGCCGCCAGCTCGAAGTGGTCGGCCGCCAGCGAGTGACGGCCGCCCTGATCGAGGTATTCGGCGACTCGCAGGTGTAGGCGCTCGCGCTCCCGCTTGGGCAGGCTCGCGTAGATCACGTCCTTCAGGGTTGAGTGACGCATCCGCCACTGCGCGCCGTCGCGAACCACCACCTCGGCATCCTCAAGGGCGTGGATGTCGGCTTCGGTGGCCTCGGCATCCACGATCGCGAGCTCGTTCAGATCGAACGCGTAGCGGAAGACCGAGACTCTGCGCGCGATGTCGCGAAGTCGTGACGGCAGGGCATCGATCCTGGCGCTGACCACAGCTTGGACAGTCGGCGGCACGGCGCGCGTCGGTGCCCCCATCGGCATCAGCATTCCGGTCGTCTCGATGATGAAAAAGGGATTTCCTCCCGCACGCTCGGCGATCTGGATCGCCTCCCGATCGTCGATACGTCCCGCGCCTGCGTGCCTCGCGAGCTTCACCGACTCGTCGCCCGAAAGCGCATCGAGCCGCACCAGCACCGCATTGCCGGTGCCCGCGGCCCAGGTCGGTCGCTGCTCGAGCAGTTCGTTGCGGGCGAGCGCGAGGATGAGCACCTTTCGCGGCTCACCGTCTTTGATGGCCAGGCGCTCGACGAGGTCCAGCATCGGCGCTTTGAGGGTGTGTGCGTCATCGAAGACGAGAAGCACCGGATGATCGCGCGCCAGGAAGTCGATGACAGACATGAAGCCGGCCTGCACCTCGTGCACGAAAGCCGTTTCGTCGCGATTTTCGCCCAGACCGAAAAGCAGTGCCAGCCGCTGCGCGGTGCGGTCACCAGATGTTCCGTCGCTTGTTCTCGCGGCCAGGTCCCGCAGCTTTCTCTGAATCGTGCTCGAATCGTCGCGGGGCGTTATCCCGGCGAGGTCGGTGATGATCGCCGCCGCGGGCGAAAACGTCGCCGTATTGGTCTGCGCGCGCGCCTGTCCGCGTAGGACCAGGACCGCGGCGCTGACTCCTGCGGCGAGTTCGTCGGCCAGGCGCGATTTGCCGATGCCCGGCTCACCGACGATCGTGACGAGCACTGGTCTTCCAGTCGTGCTGGCAAGGCCAAGGCTCTGGCCGAGGATCGCCTGCTCGCTCGATCGTCCGACGAACGGGATCGTGCGTCGAGCCGATCGGGGCGAGAAGTTTTCGACTCCGTAGGCATCGATCGCGTCGTCGAAGCCCTTGGCCCGGACTCGGCGACGGCGTGAGTAGCCGACGCTGTCCTTGGTCAGCAAATACGTCGTCGGTCCGACCAGGACCTGACCCACCTGCGCCGCGGCCTGCAGCCGAGCGGCGGTGTTGATCACGGGTCCGGTGACCAGGAGCTGGCCGGAAGGGGATCGGCCGACAGCGGCTTCGCCGGTCTCGAT
>DATLKH010000326.1:0-17651 GCA_035538475.1 Candidatus Dormiibacterota bacterium
GTGAAAGAGGTCCGGGACCCAGCTTTGAAACGAGGAAAGCGCGGCCATGCCGAAAGTGAAGATCGCGAGCGCGACCGCGGTGCCGAGCAATCCCCACAGCACGCTGACCCGAGCGACGCCGACTGCTGTGGCGAGCGTGAACGAGAGCATCAAAAGCAACAGGGCCCACGGCGGTTCGGGCGTCAGGAATCGAGACGGAAATTGCTGGGTCCCGACCGCGTTCAGCAGCATCTGCACCACGTTGGCGTGGATCTCGACACCTGCCATGGGCTGCGTGGTGTTGTGCGCAAAACTGGTCGTCACCAGCTGCTGGTCGTTGACTCCCGTCAAGCCGTCATAGCCGATCAGCACGATCTTGTCTTTGAGCATGCCGGCCGGCACGCGGCCGGTGATGACGTCCGCGAAGCTGAAGTAGTGGTGGTAGGTCTTGAAGTTGTCTGGCGGCCCCGAATAGTTGATCAAGATCGATCCGGAGCCGTCGACCGGAACGCTCCATGCGGATCCGAAGCTCGCCTCGCCGTGCGAGATGTTGAGGTCGGTCTGGCCTTGAAATCCAGGGCCGAGCTGCGCGACGCGATAGGCCTCGAACCCCAGCGTGTCCATGCGCGGTGAATCACACGTTTTGGCGGCGAAACACACCGGCTGCACGGACAGCGGCATGCGCCGCACCACGCCGTCTCGGTCAAGCATGACGTCCGTCGACGCGAGCACCAGATTGGCCATGGGTATCGCGCAAGGCGCAGCCGGGTCGGGGTTGGAGTCGATGCAGCGAAATTCCCGGATCGGCCTCTGGTCGACGCCGCCCTGGACGACCATTCCGTTGGAGACACTCGTCTGGCCGGCGCCTGCTGCCAGGACAACCGGGATGGTGCTGCCGGCCAGTGCGTCATGCAGCGCCGCATCTTGGTCGCCTTTGTCCGGGAAGCCAACGTCGAGCGCCACCGCCGCCGCGCCCTCCTTTTGCAGGTTCTGCAGTGCCTGCGCGTACAGACCGCGCGGCAGCGGATAGTGGCCGATCGTCTTCACGCTCGCGTCATCGATGCCGACGATGACCACGCCGTCTATCGGCTTGCCGGGGTCGTATTGACCGGCAAAGCGATCCTCAGGATGGACCGCGATGTTGACCATGCAGCCTGACGGGCCACCCTCGCACGTCAGCTGCTGTGTGTAGAGCCAGAACATGGCGCCGGAAAGCACCAGCGCGATCAAGACCGCCGCGGCGATCCGGTAGGTGTACCAGTACCTGATTCGGCTCAACGGGCCCGGATCATATCTCCGAAAGTGAGTCCACGCTGCGCCGCCTGATCTCGCCGATGGCGTGATCCATCAGGCCGCCGAAGACCGGTTCCGCGAACTGGGCGAGCCGGAGCGGAAAGACGATCGCGTCGCGTCGCGGATACCGGGCCGTCCGAAGGATGGTTCGCGCCACCCACGCGGCCGGGTACTGCGGTCCGATCGGCACTCCCGACTCCTGGAAGAACTCGGTACCCGCGGTCACTCCGGGATACACGACGCATACCTTCACGCCCGTCCCCGACAGCTCTCCGCGCAGGGCATGGGTGTAGCCGACGACGGCGTGCTTGGTCGCCGAGTACACCGCCTCGTAAGGCGATGCCCGGAATCCGGCCACCGAGGCGACGTTGATGACGATTCCGCGATGCCGCTCGAGCATCCAGGGCAGCGCCGACTGAGTGGTGTTGATCACGCCTTTCAGGTTGGTCGCGATCAGCTGGTCGACTTTTTCCTCGGGCATCTCCTGTGCTGGGCCGGTCCATCCGAGGCCGGCATTGTTGACGAGGATGTCCAGGCGCTCGTGATCGCGAATCGCGGCGGCTATGAAGGCGCGCGCCTGCGCCTTTTGGCCCACGTCGAGAACTCGGGCGTGCACGTCCGTCGCTCCCGCTTTGCGGCACTTCTCGGCGACCAGGTTCAAGCGCTCGAGCCTCCGTGCGCCCAGCTCCAGCCGGGCTTTCCGCCGCGCAAAAGCAACCGCGGTCGCTTCGCCGATCCCGCTCGATGCACCGGTGATGACGACCACCGCCCCCTTGAGCCGCACGCGGCAAGCTTAGGGTTCGCTGGCTCTAAGATCGGAAACGAATGAAAGCGCTGACGTTTCGCGCAGAGGGCGAGGTGAGGCTAGACGACGTTCCGAAGCCGAGCATCAGCCGGTCCAACGACGTACTCATCAAAGTCACGCTGGGTGCGGTCTGCGGCTCGGACCTCCACATCCTGCACGGCCAGACACCTATGAATGTGGGCGCAGTCCTGGGCCACGAATTCGTGGGCATGATCGAAGACGTGGGCCCGGAGGTCAAGCGCTTCAAACCAGGCGACCGGGTGGTCTCCAGCTTCTTCACCTCGTGCGGGTACTGTGCGCTGTGTCGCAAAGGCTGGTTCAACCAGTGCGCCAACAAGAAGACTTTCGGACACGGCGAATATTTCGGCGGTCTGGGCGGCGGCCAGGCCGAGTACGTCGTGGTTCCGGATGCGGACCACACGCTGGAAGCGATTCCGGCGGGCATGTCAGACGAGCAAGCGATCTTCGTCGGCGACATCCTGTCCACCGGCTTTTTCGCCGCCGAGCGAGCAGAGATCAAACCGGGCGACGTGGTCGCGGTCGTCGGCGCGGGACCGGTGGGGCTGCTGGCGACGATGAGCGCTCAGCTCTTTGGGCCGGCGAGGACCTTCGTCATCGACATGGTCGATTCGCGACTCGAGGTGGCGCAGGAGCTGGGAGGCATTCCGATCAACGCGAAAGAGAGGAATCCGATCGAAGCCATCGACGCGGCTACGGGTGGGATTGGCGCGGACTCGAGCATCGAATGCGTCGGACTGATGTCCGCTGTGGACACGGCGATTCGATGTCTGCGCGGTGGCGGGACGGTCTCGATGGTCGGCGTCCCGAACGTGACCGAATCCGAGTTCCCCTATATGAGGTTCTGGCTCAAGTCGCTTACGTTTCGAGCTGGATGGTGCAACGTCCAGAAGTACATGCGGCCGCTGCTGGATTTGGTTGCGGCCGGCCGGCTGCACCCGGAGAAGATCATCAGCCACCGCATGAAGCTGGAGAAGGCGGAAGAGGCTTACCGCATGTTCGACGCGCGACAGGCGACCAAGATCGTGCTCACGCCATAGCGTCGAGCGCCATCAGGTAGCCCTTGGCCCGCTCGGCAAGCGGATAACGGTTCTCCAGATCGTGAAATTCCGGTCCGTGATCGCTCTGCAGCAAATGCGCGAGCTCGTGCATGAGTAAGTAGTCGAGCACCCAGACGGGCAGAGCGGCGGCGCGACGCGCGATCCGGATCGCCCCATCTGTGTATGTGCAGCTGCCCCACTGCTTTTCCATCTCCGCGAATCCAATCGACCTCCACTGCAGCCGGCCTGCGAAGTGGCGATCGTTCAGGACCCGCGCTCGATCGGCGAGTCGCTGATCGGATGGGCGCTTGCGTTCGGCTCGCCTGGCGAAGCGCTTCTGAAAGAAGTCGGCCCAGTGCTGCCTTTCGGCGATGGGCATGGAGGAGGGAACGACGATCTCCAGGACGCCGGCCCTCATTCGGGCGGCGACGGTGCGGCGGCGTCTTCGGGACGTGATGATTCGGAGGTGGTTCGTTTCCAGGACGTCGCGATTGTAGGATTCCGGGCGAAAAGGGCAATGAGTAGGGTCGGCGAGAGCAGCGTCGCATAGTGCCTAGAAGCCTCGTGATCGGAAACGGCAACGTGCTCATCGGCTTCGACGCGAGCTACGCCGTTCGCGACATCTACTTCCCGCGGGTCGGAGACATCAACCACACCATGGGCAATGTCTGCCGCACGGGATTTTTCGTGGACGGGAAGTTCGCGTGGGTCTCCGACGATGGATGGGATCGACAGCTGGCGTACGTCGAGGACTCACTCGTCAGTGGGGTCACGATGACTCACGCCGGACTGGGGATCACCGTCAAGTTCGAGGACTTCGTCGACCTGGCGCGCAATTGGATGATCCGCAACGTCACCGTCACCTCGTCGAAAGGCTTTCAGGTCGGGCGCGTCTTCTTTCACTACGACTGGTACATCTATGGAACCGACCTGGGCAACACGGTTCTGTACGAGCCCAAGCACCGAGCGGTCGTCGCCTACAAGAACAACCGCTACTTTCTGATGGGCGGGCAGGTCGAGGCCGACTACGGGATCAGTACTTGGGCCAACGGCAAGAAGGGCGAGGGCCTGGCCGGCACCTGGGTCGATGCCCAGGATGGGGTGCTGGGCAGGAACCCGATCGAGCAGGGATCGGTCGACTGCACGATCGGCTTCGACATGGGCGCCCAGCCACCAGGTGACCCGCGCTCCCTGACGCATTGGCTGTGCATGGGCACCCGGTTGAGTGAGATCACCACATATGGTCAGGACCTGATCGTCGATAGAGGTCCGGATACGTATCGCGGACGGACGCTCACCTACTGGCAGGTCTGGTCGGAGAAGGATCACAGGCATATCGAAGAGGAGCTCGGCACCAAGGCTTCGATGTTGTACAAGCGCAGCGTCCTCACTGCGCGCACCCACGCCGACAACCACGGCGCGATCATCGCGTCGACCGACTACGACATCACCAAGTTCGCTCGCGACACATACGCATATGCGTGGCCGCGGGATGGCGCGATCGTCGCCAACGCCCTCGATCGCGCCGGCCATGAGGACGTGACTCGCCAGTTCTTCCTGTTCTGCCAGCAGGCGCTCGTCGAGGAAGGTTTCTTCCTGCACAAGTACACGCCGGACGCGCAGCCGGGCAGCTCGTGGCTGCCGTGGGTCGATTCACATGGCGCGCGCACTCTCCCGATCCAGGAGGACGAGACCGGGCTCGTGCTGTGGTCGTTGTGGCAGCACTATCGGATCCACCGCAGCCTTGACTTCGTGGTGGGTCTGTACACGACGCTCGTCGTGCCGGCGGCCGACTGGATGGTCAGTTATTTCGACGAGCGCAACGGTCTTCCGATTCCCTCATGGGACCTGTGGGAGGAGCGCTGGGGCGTGCACGCCTTCACGGTCGGTGCGGTTTGGGGCGGCCTCGACGCTGCGCGCAATTTCGCCGATCTGTTCGGCGACGTCGCCTCCTACGTGCGCTATCACGACGCGGCGGAGCGCTTACGCGAGGCGGCGGACACGCATCTCTACAGCAATGAGCTGGGGCGGTTTCCTCGCCGCATCACATTTGGAGAGGACGGCGGCGTCACCTCCGACCCCGTGCTCGACAGCTCGATCTACGGCCTGTGGCGGTTCGGCATGTACACCGCCGACCATCCGCACGTGGTGGAAACGATGAATGCGATTTCCAGGGAGCTTGCCAATCAGGGCAACTGTGGAGGCATCGCTCGATACACGGACGACTACTACTTCAAAGTCGATCCGGATACGCGCACCGTCCCGGGCAACCCCTGGTTCATCTGCACGCTCTGGCTCGCGCAGTGGCACATCCTCACGGCCAGGACGGCGGCCGATCTGCTGCCCGCGCGCGACATCATCAACTGGGCGGTCGTGCACCAGCTCCAGGGCGGGCTTCTGTCAGAGCAGCTCGATCCGCACGACGGATCGCCGATCTCGGTCTCGCCGCTGACCTGGTCTCACGCCGAATTCATGATCACGGTCGACGAGTACATGCGCGCGTCGGACCGCTTCCGTCGTGCCGGTATGCCGGGGACGATGGGGTAACGGCGATCACGGATGGTCGCGACTATCCGAAGCTCCGGCTAAAGCGGAATGTTCCCGTGCTTGCGTGGCGGGCGTTCGACGGTCTTGCGCAGCATCAGCTGAAGCGTCCGCACCAGCTCCCGTCGCGTTTCGCTCGGTTCGATGACGTCATCGATGTAGCCGCGCTCTGCGGCCACGTAGGGGTTGGCGAAGCGCGTCGTGTACTCGGCGACGAGCTCCTTGCGCCTCTGATCCGGGTTCTGCGCGGTCGAAAGATCTCGCTTGTAAATGATGTTGACGGCCGCTTCGGGTCCCATGACCGCGATCTCGGCGGTCGGCCAGGCCAGGTTCAGATCGGCGCCCATCTGCTTCGGCGACATCACGCAGTACGCACCGCCGTAGTTCTTGCGCGTGATGACGGTGAGCTTTGGAACCGTGGCCTCCGCATATGCATAAAGCAGCTTGGCGCCATGCCGAATGATTCCGCCGTGCTCCTGGTCGCGTCCGGGCAAATAACCCGGAACGTCGACGAACGAGATGATCGGAATGCCGAACGCGTCGCAGAAACGAATGAATCGTGCAGCTTTGACCGATGCGTTGATGTCGATGGCGCCGGCCTTGACCTTCGGTTGATTGCCCACGATTCCCACCACATGACCGCCCAAACGGCCGAGCCCCACGATGATGTTCTGCGCAAAAAACGGCTGGACTTCGAAGAATTCACGTCCGTCCAGCACGCGAGACACGACTTCGCGCATGTCGTAGGGCTTGTTGGGCGATTCCGGAACGATCGTCTGCAGCTCCGGGTCAGCGCGCTCCAGGTCGTCGGTGGTCGGCACGAAAGGAGGCCGCTCGCTGTTCGACGAGGGCAGATACGAGAGCAGCTTGCGGACGCCATCGGCGCATGCCTGCTCGGTCTCGGGCAAGAAATGCGCCACGCCGGACGTCGCGTTGTGCACGTTTCCGCCGCCGAGCTCGTCGAAGCTCACCGACTCGCCGGTCACCACCCGGATGACCTCGGGACCGGTGATGAACATGTAGCCCTGGCCCGCGACGATGAAGATGAAATCGGTGATCGCGGGCGAATAGACGGCGCCCCCGGTGCAAGGTCCGGCGATGACGCTGATCTGTGGAATCACTCCCGAGGAACGGACGTTGCGATAAAAGATGTCCGCATAGCCTGCTAGCGCGACGACACCTTCCTGGATGCGCGCTCCGCCGGAGTCGTTGATGCCGATGATCGGCACGCGATTGCGGAGCGCGAGCTCTTGAACCTTGACGATCTTCTCGGCGGTCACCTCGCCGAGCGACCCACCGAAAACCGTCGCGTCGTACGCGTAGACGGCAACTGGGCGGCGGTCGATCTCACCGAAACCCGCGACGACTCCGTCGCCGGAGATCTTTCGATCCTCCATTCCAAAACCTTGCGCGCGGTGAGTCGCGAACACGTCGAGCTCGACAAACGAACCTTCGTCGAGCAGCATCTCGACACGGTCGCGTGCGGTGGCTTTGCCGGCGGCGCGCCGCCGGTTCGCGGCGTCAGTTTCCGCATGAAGCGCCTGATAGCGGCGCTTGCGGTACTGGTTGATCTTCTGCTCGGAGACGGTTGCCTCCACACGCTGAGGTGCTTCGACACCTTCCAGGCTCGGTGTCGTGCGTCGAACGGGTGTTAGATTTCGCGGCTTGCGGGCGGCCATAGCGCATATCGTAGGCGCCGTGCCGCGGCCCAAAAACGCGCTCGACCTCGATCGGACGCTCACCCTGCGGCAGCTGCGCACGTTCAAGACGGTCGTCGACCTGACCAGCTTCAGCGCGGCGGCACTCCGGCTCAAGCTGAGCCAGCCCTCCGTCTCCTACCAGATCAAAGAGCTCGAGGAAGCGTTGGGCCTGCCGCTCCTCGACAGGCTCGGCAAGAAGGTCCAGCTGACCGAGGCCGGGGCAGTTCTCTACGGCTACGTGCGCCAGATGCTCGGGGTGCTCGACGAGGCGACGGTGGCGATCGAAGAGATGCGCGGCATCCAGCGCGGAAGCTTGCGCATCGGAGCGAGCACGACAGTCGGCATCTATCTCCTGCCCGCGGCTCTCGGCGCGTTCAAGAAGCTGCACCCGGGATTGGTCATCTCGCTCGAGATCGGCAGCCGCGCTCGGGTGCAGGAACAGGTTTTGCGCAACGAGCTCGACCTCGCGGTGGTCGGTCCAGCGCTGAAGGACCCAGACCTGGCGGTGATTCCATTCATGAACGACGAGCTGATCGTCGTCGCCCCGGCGAGCCATCCGCTGGCTTCGCGCAAGAACTTGACGCTGAAGGTGCTGGCGGAGCAGCCGTTCGTGATGCGTGAAGCCGCATCTGGCAGCCGTTGGTCGCTCGAAAAGGCAGCGCGCAAAGCCGGTGCGAAGCTCATGGTCGCCATGGAGCTCGGCTCGAATGGCGCGATCAAGCACGCCGTGGAATCCGGCCTTGGTCTGGCGGTGCTGTCGCGTTACGCGTGCGCTCTCGAGCTGTCCAGCGGCCGGTTGGTCGAGCTCGACGTTCGGGGTTTCCCGATTCGCCGCGACTGGCACATCGTGCATCTCCGGCGCCGCCGGCTGCCCGCGCCGGTGAAAGCCTTCATCGAATTTCTGAAAGACACGACCTGGCTCGGGCGCGACGGAGCGCGAAGCCGCGTGCGGCCGCCCACCGACTAGATTGATCCTCCGGCTCAGGCTCGCTGGGGCCCGCGTGCTGTCGCGGCCGTCGCTTTACTGGGCGATCGCGGCGGTGTTCTGGATCCGGATCGCGGTCCTGACTGTCGTCTTTCCGCATCGACCTGACACCGAAGGGATGTGGGAAGGCGCACATGCATTCCTGACGGATCCCGCCCACATGTATCAGCCGGCCGCCGACTATCTCGCGCGCACGCATGTCATCGCCGCGCCCGGGACACTCGCGGCATTTGTGAGCCCGCCTCCGGTCGCAGTCCTAGCCATCCCGGTGGCACTGCTGCCGAAGGCCGTGGGCGTGCAGGTGTGGACGGTCATAGATGCGGCCGCCCTGCTGGCGGCCCTCGGACTCTTCGCCCTGTTGCTGTCGACCAAAGACGTCGTGGCGCGCCCGGTCTTTTGGTGCGCGGCGGCCGTCTTCACGCCGGTCTTTGCCGACATCAGCGCGGGACAGCGCGGCGGAGTGCTGCTCGTGCTGGCGGTGGCTTCGATTTGGTTCGAACGAAACCGGCCGGCGCTCGCAGGAGTGCTCGGCGGCATAGCCGGCGCGATCAAGTACTTCCCGGCCGCGATGATCATCGGACCGCGACCCGAGCACAGGATTCGCTACGCGGTCACGCTGGCGGTTGCGCTTGCGGTGATCACGGCCGTGAGCTTCATCCCGCTCGGCTTCAGCGGCGTGCTCTTCTACTACCAGCACGTCCTTGTGCCGTCGCTCGGATCGCACAACTCTGACTGCGGATACGACTCGGTTCGGACGCTGTTCACCCGGACGATCGGTGGCGAGCCGTTCGTGTTCCCGTCACCGGGTGGCTATGTGCTGGTCACATCGCCGGTGCATCTCTCTGCGGTCGCCCTCGTCCTTTCGTACCTGAGCGCGCTCGGCTTCGCAGCCGGAGCAGTTTGGGCCGCGTGGCGCAGTCGATGGAATCCGCTGTACGGCATGTCGCTGGGCTTTGCGCTCGGCGCACTCATCCCGAATGAGGTCTGGCCTTATCAGTGGCTGCCCATGCTTCCACTGGTGCTGATGCTGACCGTGCGCGGGATCGAGCGGAGGCGTTGGTGGACGCTGGCGCTCCTCGCGCTCTGCCTTGCTGGTTTCGTCCGGCCCCCATGCGAGCTGCTCTTTCCCAACCTGTGGACGCTTGGGGGCATCGGGGTCTTCGTGTTGGCGCTGTGGGAGAATCGTCTTTTCCGCAACTCGATGTAGGGGGAGAAGATGGCGCTCAACTCTGAGGTCAGCTTCACATGGTTGGGCCACGGCACCTGGAAAGCCCGGAGCGCGCGAGGAAAAGAGTTCTTGCTCGATGCGTGGGTGATGAACAATCCCGCCGCGCCGGAGAACCTGAAGACGATCGACAAGTGCGACGTCATGTTCATCACGCACGGGCACTTCGATCACATCCATGACGCGGTCGAGATCGCGCGGCGGACGAAGCCTCGGATTGTCTGCAACCACGAAATCGGGGCGTGGCTCGGCTCGAAGGGACTCGACGGCGAAAGCATCATCGCCGGCAATCAGGGTGGAACGATCGACCTCGACGGCGTGAAATTCACGTGGACGGCGGCGGTTCATTCCTGTGGCATCACCGACGAGAGCGGCGCCATCGTCTACGGGGGAACCGCGTGCGGCTATGTGATCGAGTTCGAAAACGGCTACACCATTTATTTTTCCGGCGACACCGACGTCTTCGGCGACATGGCCCTGATCGCCGAGCTGCACCGGCTCGACGCGGCGTTTCTGCCGATCGGCGGCTTCTACACGATGGATCCGAGACGGGCCGCCAAGGCGGTTCAGCTCTTGGGCGTGAAGACGGTCGTGCCGATGCATTTCGGCACCTTTCCGATCCTTGCCGGGACGCCGACCCAGCTCCAGCAGGCGGTCGGGAGCGGCGTGCAGGTGCTCGACGTCAAGCCAGGGGACACCGTCTAGGCCGGGCGGCTTCGACAAATGCACGGATCGTCGCGCCAAAGGCGGGTCTTCGCCAGCGGAAACGCCGGATCGTCGCGACGATCCGTGGATTAGCTGACCAAATCCTCGGCCGACAGCGTTTAATTCCCCGCCGTGAGAGATGTCATCGGTGCATCAGCCGGTTGGCTGGCGCACGCAATCGCCACCCGCCGGCTGTCCTCGGTCGAGGTCGTGCGCGCGCACCTCGAACACATCCACACGGTCAACCCGCGCATCAACGCGGTGGTCTTCGCGACCGCTGAAAGCGCCCTCAAAGAAGCACGCAACGCCGACCGGCGCAACCGACGGGACGCGGTCCTCGGCCCACTGCACGGCGTTCCGTTCACCGCCAAGGACATCTTCGACACCGCCGGCCTCCCGACCACGGCTGGCTTGCGCATGCTCAAAACCCGCGTGCCCGATCGTGACGCGACCGTCATCGCCCGCATGCGCCGCGCGGGCGCCATCCTGATCGGCAAGACGAACTGTCCCCCAGGCGGAGCGGGTGACGACAGCTGGAACCCGCTTCATGGTGGGACACGAAATCCGTACGACATCAACCGCTCCCCCGGCGCGAGCACGTCCGGGGAAGCCGCCATCATCGCCGCGGCGGGTTCGCCCCTCGGGATTGGAAGCGACTCGGGCGGCAGCATCCGGCTGCCGGCGCACTACTGCGGAGTGGCCGCGCTCAAGCCGACCGCCGGGCTGGTGCCCGTGACTGGCGGCTACGGCCTGCCCGGCGGTCTCAGCGATCCGCGCAGCCAGGTGGGCCCGATGGCTCGGTACGTCAGCGACCTGCGTCTGGGGTTGCGAGTCATGGCCGGGCCGGACGGGATCGATTCCGGCGTGGTTCCGGTTTCGGTTCGCCGGCGGACACCGCTGCTGGACGGGCTGCGCGTCGCGTGGTACGCCGACGACGGACTGGCCAAACCCACCAGCAGCGTCGCGACCACCGTGCGCGAGGCCGCCCGGGCGCTGAGCGAGGCGGGCTGCTCGCTCACCGAGGAACGTCCGCCCGCGCTGGGCGAGGCCCGACAGGTCACGCTCGCGTACTGGGGCACCAAGCGTATGGACCACGACCGCATGCTCCGGCGGTGGGACACCTTCCGAACGGCTCTGATGCAGTTCATGAACCGTTTCGACGTAGTGCTGTGCCCGGTCGCGCCGGACGTCGCTCCGCTGTACCGGGCGGCGGTCAAGCCCGAGCACCAGTTCAGCTACACGCTTCCGTACAGCCTTTCCGGCAATCCCTGCGTGGTCGTGAGGGCGGGCACATCGAAGGAAGGGCTGCCGGTCGGGGTCCAGATCGTGGCTCGAAACTTCCAGGACGGTCTCGCACTCCGCGCGGCACACGCGATTGAACGTGCGTTGGGGGGATGGCAGCCTGCTAGCGTGGTTGCGTGAAGTTTCGCTACTCCCGGTGGGACGGAACGCAGAAGCTCGACGACCTCGACGCGGGAGACGTCCTCGACTCGCTCTCCGACGACCTGATGAACTACGGCGATCTCAACGCGGCGCTGCAGCGCTTGCTTCGCTGGGGCTCGCCGAACATGCAGGGCCTCGAAAATCTGCTCAAGCAGCTGCGCGATGCGCGTGAAAGGGAGCTAGGCCGCTACAACCTCGACTCGATTGTCGAGAAGCTGCGCCAGGAAGTCCAGGACGTCATCGACACCGAGCGCGGCGGAATCGAGCGGCGCCAGAAAGAAGCCGCGCCCGAGGCACGCAAGCTGATGGAGCGGTTGGCGCGTCAGCGCAACGACCAGCTCGACCGGCTGCCGGACGACCTTGGAGGTCGCGTCAAGGGACTGCGCAACTACGAGTTCGTGGACGACGAGGCGCGCCAGAAGTTCGAGGAGCTGATGCAGCGTCTGCAAAAGCAGATGGTGGACCAGATGTTCAAAGGCTTGAAAGGATCGCTGCAGCAGATGCAGGGTCAGGACCTGTCGCGGGTACGCGACATGGTGCGCGACCTCAACAAGATGCTCGAGCAGCGCATGGAAGGCCGCACGCCGGACTTCAACGGCTTCATGCAGAAGTACGGGGACATGTTCCCGCCCGGAATCAACAGCCTCGACGAGCTGCTCGAGCACCTGCAGCGACAGATGGCCCAGATGCAGTCGCTGCTGCAGAGCCTGAGCCCCGAGGCGCGCGAAGAGCTGCGTCAGATGATGGATGCGCTGCTGCAGGACGACTCACTCCGGCTGGAGCTGGCACGCCTGTCCGGCTTCATGCAGGCGATGATGCCGCCGTCCGAGCTGACCGAGCGCTACCCGTTCTTCGGCGACGACCCGCTGACCATGGGCGAAGCGATGGGCTTGATGGAGCGCCTGCAGCAGATGGATCGGCTTGAATCGCAGCTCGAGCGCGGTAGCTTCCGGCTCGACGATATCGATCGGTCGCTGGCGCAGCAGCTGTTGGGTCCTGAGGCCAGGCAGTCGCTCGACCAGCTGCGGAGGGTCACGGAAACGCTGGAGAAGGCCGGTTACGTCGAGCGCAAAGGCCGTCGGCTCGAGCTCACGCCGCGCGGAATGCGGCGGATCGGACAGTCGGCGCTGCGCGACATCTTCGACCAGCTGAAGAAAACCCGAATGGGCCAGCACCAGCTGTGGCGCGGCGGAGTCGGAACCGATGCCTCCGACGAGCTCAAGGTCTACGAATACGGCGATCCATTCCTGCTCGAGATGAAGGAAACGCTGTTCAACTCGATCGTGCGCGAAGGTCCTCAGGTGCCGGTGAAGATGGCGCCGCAAGACTTCATCGTCCACAAGACCGAGCACATGACCCAGGCCTCCACGGTCTTGATGATCGACATGAGCCGTTCGATGTTCCTGCGCGGCTGCTTTCTTGCGGCCAAGAAAGTTGCCATCGCCCTCGACTCACTGATCCGCAGTCAGTACCCCCGCGACTCGCTGTACGTGGTCGGGTTCTCCAACTACGCGGTCGAGCTGAAGCCGCAGACCCTTCCGCAGCTGGCCCTCAACGACTACGTCTACGGCACGAACATGCAGCACGGGTTCCAGCTCGCGCGCTCGCTCCTGGCCAAGCACCGCGGCAACCGCCAGGTGATCATGATCACGGACGGAGAGCCGACCGCCCACCTGGAGGAAAACGGGCGCGCGCAGTTCGCCTATCCGCCGACTTACAAGACCATTCAGCAGACCTTGAGTGAGGTCAAGCGCCTGACTCGGGATCGGATTGTGATCAACACCTTCATGCTGGAGCGCGGCCCGTACCTGACCGAGTTCATCAATCAGATGACGCGGATCAACAAGGGTCGGGCGTTTTTCGTGTCGCCAGACCGGCTGGGCGAGTACATCCTCGTCGACTACTTGACCGGCAAGCAGCGACGGCGGGCAAGCCAGCGCCGCGCGCGAATCGCGTAGGCGGACGTGGCGACCTGTTCCGTATTCTGAACGCGTGGCGATAGCAGACAAAGTACTGACCGAGCGCCGCAATCTCAGCCCGGCCGCACTCTACGAGCATGCGATCCGCCGCAACGAGGCCGAGGTCGTCTCCACAGGAGCGCTGACCGCCGAAACCGGCAAGCATACCGGCCGCTCACCCAAGGACAAGTTCTTCGTCAAGGAGCCGACCAGCCAGGACGCCATCTGGTGGCACCCCGGCAACCAGCCGATCGCGGTCGAGAAGTTCGACGGCCTGCTCCGCCGCATGGAGGAGTTCATCGACACTCACGAGGTCTACACGCAGGACGTGTTCGCATGCGCCGATCCTCGATATCGACTCCGGGTTCGCGTCATCAGCGAGCTGGCGTGGCACAGCCTTTTCGCCCGCAACCTGTTCATCCGGCCGACCGCGGACGAGCTGCAGAACTTCGAGGCGGACTTCACCGTGATCTCGCTGCCGTCAGTCAAAGCCGACCCCGCGCGGGACGGAACTCGCAGCGAGACCTTCATCCTGGTCAATTTGGGCCGGCGGATGGTGATCATCGGAGGTACTGGCTACGCCGGCGAGATCAAGAAGTCGATCTTCACCGCGCTCAACTATTTGCTGCCGGCGCAGACCGTATTTCCGATGCACTGTTCCGCCAACACCAACCCTGACTGCTCAGACGTCGCGCTGTTCTTTGGGTTGAGCGGAACGGGCAAGACGACTCTGTCGGCGGACCCTTCACGCCGTCTGATCGGCGACGACGAGCACGGCTGGAGCGACCGCGGCATCTTCAATTTCGAAGGCGGCTGCTACGCGAAGACGATTCGGATCCACCAGGAGTCCGAGCCCGAGATCTACGCCGCGACCGAGAGCTTCGGCACGATCCTCGAGAACGTGGTCTTCGATCCGCGGACTCGCGTGCCCGATTACGACTCGGACGAGAAGACCGAGAACACGAGGGCCGCGTATCCGATCGATTTGATTCCCAACGCGATCCTGGCCGGTACCGGCAGCCACCCTCACAACGTGATGTTCCTTTCCGCAGACGCGTATGGGGTGCTGCCGCCGGTGAGTCGACTCGATGAGGAACAGATTCGCTTTTACTTTCTGTCTGGGTACACGGCCAAGGTGGCCGGCACGGAGCGGGGAGTGACTGAGCCTGAACCGATTTTCAGCACGTGTTTTGCAGCTCCGTTCCTCGTCCTGCCGCCGGAACGCTACGCGGACATGCTCGTCGAGCGCGTGAAGAGACATCACGTCGATGTGTGGATGCTCAACACCGGCTGGGTGGGCGGTCCGTATGGTGTCGGCGAGCGCATGTCGATTGCACACACGCGAGCGATCGTGCACGCCATTCTGCAAGGTGACTTGCGGGGCGTTTCGACACATGTCGATCCAGTGTTCGATCTGCAGATTCCGAATCGCGTCCCCGGCGTGCCGCGGGAGGTTCTCGATACTCGGGACAGCTGGCCTGACCCGGATGATTACGATCGCCAGGCCAGAAAGCTGCGCGAGATGTTCGAGAAGAACATCACCATGATCGGCAAGAGCGCTTCTTCGGCCGGCTAGCGAGTCACTTGCGCGTCGCCATCGTCGGCAGCCGCCACTTCGCGGCGCCGAACCGGGTCGCCGAATACGTCAAGTCGCTGCCGAAAGGCGCGTCGGTCATCACCGGGAGCGCGAGCGGGGTCGACGCCGCGGTCACGAAGGCCGCGCGTGAGATGGGAATGCCGGTGCAGGTGATGGCCGCGTCGTTTGACGAGCTGGCGGATCCGGCCAGGGCAGCCGCGCGGAACCAGCGGCTCGTCGAAGCCTGCGACGTTCTGGTTGCGTTCTGGGACGGGACTTCGAAGGGCACGCGGACTACGATCGATCGCGCCCTGGACGCCGGAAAAGAAGTTCACGTCTTCTTAGCTCACTAAGATGGGTTCGTGGCAGTCGCGATCGCGATTCGGGTGCGATTCTTCGCTCGGTTGCGCGAGGTCGCGGGCAAGGACATCGAGGACGTGAAGATCCCTGGCGACGCCCGCGTCGTCGACGTCTACGAGGCGATGTTGCGGGCTCATCCCGGATTGCCGCCGCGCGATTCTGTTCGCGGCGCGCTCAACCACGAGTTCGTGGACTGGAGCGCGAAGGTCGCCGATGGGGACGAGGTGGCTTTCATCCCGCCGGTCAGCGGAGGCGCCTGATGCGATATGACGTCGTGACCGGCGCCGTCGATCCGCGGGAGCTGGAGTCCGCGGTCGCCCATCCGGGGGCCGGCGCCATCTGCACCTTTTCCGGGATCGTCCGCGACAACTCTCGCGGCCAGCAGGTCACGCACCTCGACTACGAGGCGTATGCGGAGATGGCAGTGCCGCAAATGCGCAAGATCGGCGAGGAGATAAAGCGGCGCTGGCCGGGCGCACGCGTCGCCATGGCTCACCGCACCGGTCATCTGGAGATCGGCGAGGTTTCGGTCGTGGTCTGTGTTTCGGCTCCGCACCGCGACGAAGCGTTCGCCGCGTGCAAGTGGGGCATCGATTCGCTGAAGGAGTCGGTACCGATCTGGAAGAAAGAGCATGCGGCAGACGGGTCGTACTGGATCGAAGGCGAGCACGCCAAGCCCACGACATGAGTGAAGACAGGCGAGAGCTGCTTCGCCACTACCACCAGTCCCGCGAGGCGCTGCTGTCTGCGATCGACGGCTTGAGCGAAGAGCAGCTCACGGAGCGTTCGATCGATGGATGGTCGGTCAAGGACCATCTCGCGCACCTCGCGTTCTGGGACGACTTGCGAGCCGCCGAGGTGGTGCGCATCTCGGCGGGCCACGACTCGGCGTGGCGACTGAGCCCGGAACAGGACGAGACTCTGAATCAGATCGGGTATGCGATGCGTGAGTCGCTGCCGCTCGAACAGGTGGAGTGGGAGCTTGCGACCTCACGCCAGCGCCTGCTCGACGCGATCGCCGCCGCAACGCCTGAGGGACTTGACCCGGCGCGCTACGGCGAGGCCGGGCTGCGCACCGGACACGAGACCGAGCACGTCGAATGGATCCGGCGCTGGCGGAACGAGAAGGGAATCTGAGCTACTAATTTCACGGATCGTCGCGACAAAGCGCATCTTCGTCGCGTGAAACTGTCGGATCGTCGCGACGATCCGGGGAAAAGGCGTATCTAGTTCTTGACTCGAGCGACCGACAAACCGTCGCGAATCGGGATCACGACGCTTTCCAGACGCGGATGCTTGGCGACCAGTTGGTTGTAGTGACCGACGTTTCGCGCTTGCTGGCTTTGGGGGCTCAAGACCTCGCCCTGACGTAGTGCGTTGTCCGCCATAAGGAGCGCGCCACCATCCAGCCGCTCGATGCACAGCTCGAGCACGCGACGAGTCACTTCTTCGGATGGGAAAGAGTTGAGGAGATCGATGAAGCAGGCATCGAAGCGTGCGTCGAGCTTCTGCAGTCCTTCAAGCGCATCCTCCTCGATCACGGTCGCGTCTTTCCCCAGTCCCGCGTCACCAAAGTTCTTGCGCGCGGTCAGCGCGCGCTTGTGGTCGAGCTCGAATGTCGTGAGCCTGCCGCCGCCGCTGCCGCGCAGCAGCCAGATGCCGCTGTACCCAGTCGCAGTCCCGAGCTCGAGGATGCGCTTGGCGCCGGCGATCTTGACCAGGAGATAGAGGAGGGCTCCTTCGTGAGGATCCACTATCGGCACGCCGTCCCGATGCGCTTCCTCTTCGATTCGTGTCAGGACCGGATCCCGGCGCGGTACCAGCCCGTCGAGATATTCCTGCAGCTCATCGGTGACGGTGACTGTTCTCATTGGCTGCCTATCACCTCCAGAACTCGATCGACTTCCTCTTCAGTGTTATAGAAGTGCGGCGACAGCCGCACGAAGTCGTTGTGCGTCCGTGCCACCACATGCGCCGCAGTCAAGTCTCGCAGCACCTCTTGCGCGCTCGATCCGGGCCG
>DATLKH010000327.1:0-1549 GCA_035538475.1 Candidatus Dormiibacterota bacterium
CAGGCCGCGGTCCGGCCCGAGAACGCGGCTCCAGCCGGCAACTTGATCGCCACGAGCCTTACGAGAGGTTCTTCGGCGATTTCGTGCCAGGCGTAGAGCTCGCGACCTATTCGTCGCCAGCAAGAGGCTCGCAGGTGGTCCTGCGTGAGGCCGTGTGCACGGGCCTCGACGAGATCGAAGGCGTGGGTCGTCAGCTCAAGGGGTACGAGGGGACGACGCGGCACGCCGATGAGCGTCGCGGGTCCAGCGCGAGATTGGAACTCAGCCCGTTAAGTTGTGCGGAGGGTGGTCAATCCGAGGGCGGAATAAGACCACTGACTGCACAAGTCGGGGCCCATAGACAGGGTGTGGAGCGGGCGATGGGAATCGAACCCACGTAACCAGCTTGGAAGGCTGGCGCACTACCATTGTGCTACGCCCGCTTTTCGCGATCGGGTGGTAGCCCGGAGGGGATTCGAACCCCTGATCTCCACCTTGAAAGGGTGGCGTCCTGGACCGAACTAGACGACCGGGCCGAAAACCCCAAACGAATTATTGCCGAGACCTTAGGGCTCGAATCCAAGTGGTGGGCGGCGAGGGTTTCGAACCCCCGACCTCCAGCATGTCAAGCTGGCGCTCTCCCAGCTGAGCTAGCCGCCCCCAAACCTTCGGGGTCCCGCGCAAAGCGGGCCGCAATGAACGACTTATTGTAGGAGCGATGGCTCCTTACATCGGCCGGCGCATGCGCCGCGTCGAGGACGAACGGCTCATCACCGGCCGCGGACGCTTTGCGGGAGACGTCAAGCTCGACGGCGCTGCTCACATCGCTTTTTGCCGTTCGACCCTTCCGCACGCTCGCATTCGCACCATCGATGTCTCAGCGGCGCGCGATCTGCCCGGCGTGCTCGCCGTGTGGACGGCAGACGATCTGCCCAAAACCGCCGAATCATTGAGCGGTTGGGGGCCGCGCGACATGGAATACCGCCCACGCGGCTTCCTGGCTCGAGACGAGGTCCGCTATGTGGGCGAGGCATACGCGCTCGTCGTCGCCGAGACCGCATATCAAGCGCAAGACGCGGCCGAGCAAGTGGTCGCAGATCTCGATCCGTTACCCGGCGCCGGCACTGCGACCGCGGCTGTCGAATCGGATGACGCAAAAGTCCACGCCGACATGAAAGACAACATTGCGTGGCGCCACACGCTTGGATATGGCGATATCGGAGCCGCGTTTGCGCCGGACACCGTCAGCGCAAAGATTCATCTCACGACCTCGCGTGTCGCGGGAGCGGCGATGGAGCCTCGCGCGGTGTCCGCGGCTCCCGATGGCGACGGCCTGGAGGTCTGGACCTCGACGCAAAGCGTTTTCGGTGTGCGCGAGGAGATCGCCAAGGCGGCCGGTCTGGAAGAGAGCCAGGTCCGCGTGCTTGCCGAAGACGTCGGGGGTGGATTTGGCGCGAAGGGAATGGCTTTTCCCGAAGAAGTGCTTACGGCTTTGGTGGCGAAGCAGCTGAACCGGCCAGCGCAGTGGATATCCCCACACCAATCCCCCTGCCGTAATCTCCAGACGGTC